>JAJACO010000176.1 GCA_022601475.1 Chlamydiales bacterium | reverse complement strand
TTCACAAATAGATCTAGAAATTAAATAAATTCACTTATATAAAATATTTTAATATAATCAATTCATTTAAATTTATATCTCTATAAATGAAAATTGTTGTGAATCGTATTCATCAATACCTATCATAAATATGAATATTTTTTTATGTGCTAGCTCTAGCTTTCATCGTATGCTCATATGAAATATAGATCAAAATACTCTCTCCTGGTATAGCTGAAAAAAAGGGAGACAACAATGACAAAAGATAAATTAGATGGAACGTGTTATCACAACCATTCCGATCAACAAGAGAATTGGGCACTTGCTCTATTAGAAAACTACCCTATTGCTCCAAATGCATCTGTACTCGATATTGGCTGTGGGGATGGTAAAATCTCGTTGTATATTTCCCAAAAAGTGCCAGATGGAAAAGTGCTCGGCATAGACCCTTCACCGAGCATGATTGAGTTTGCAAAAAAAGAATATGACTCTAGCAAAAACCTTGAATTCATGCTCGGATCAGCTGAAGAGGTGGATTTTCAAGACGCTTTTGATCTTATTGTGAGCTTTTCTACCTTTCATTGGGTACAAGACCAAAAAAAAGCTTTTAAAAATATTTTAAAAGCCCTGAAAAAAAACGGCTCTTTACTCATCATTGCGGGCACAAGCATTGCAAGTCCAATGATACAAGCTTTCCAAGAATTATACGCCTCAAAACGATGGAGCTTTTTAAAATCTGAAGACTCTAAATTTAATGGACAGTCAGCCGAGTTTTATGAGTCTCTTCTAAAAGAGCTCAAGTTTAGCAACTCAAAAGTTGAAGTGCTTCAACCCATGATTTGTTTTGATTCTTTGCCTCAATTAGTCGAATGGATTTATGCGTGGATTCCTTTAGCAACAGGACTTGAAGATGAACAGGCCAAAGCTTTTGCACAAGATCAAGTCGAAAACATTGCAAACCAAGGATTTTTAGCCGCCGATGGAAAAATAAGTTTTCCTATGCCCAGCGTGAAAATCACAGTTGGCTAAAAGGCGGGTACAATTGCCCCTTTATACTTCTCTTGGATATAGGTGCGCATTTTTTCGGACTGCAAGACCTGCTTGAATTTTTTAAGATCTTCACGATCAAGATCTTCTTCTCGCACCACCACAATATTTGTATAAGGGGAATCGTTTGGCTCAATTACAAGCGCATCTTCTTGAGGATTTAGATTGGCCTGAAGCGCAAAATTTACAGGAATGACGGCTAGGTCTACATCGGGTAGTATCCGAGGCAAAAAAGCTGCATCGATCTCTTCGATCTTCAGTTTTTTAGGGTTGCTTCCGATGTCATAAATAGTCGCTGTTAAGATATCAATAGAAGGTTTTAGTTTAATGAGCCCAACTTGTGAGAGTAAGTTCAAAGCGCGCGCCTCATTTGTGGGATCGCTTGGAATGGCTACCACACCTCCCTCTTCTAAATCTTCTAAAGATTTAATTTTCTCTGAGTAAATCCCAAGGGGCTCTATATGCACAGAAGCTAAGGGGGCTAAGTTATATCCAAATCGTTTATTTTGCTCCTCTAAATAAGGCATATGCTGAAAAAAATTCGCGTCCACTTGTTTTTCATAAAGCAGTCGATTGGGTAAATTATAATCGTCCACTTCCACAATTTTTAGTTTAATGCCTTGATCTTCAAGCTCTGGACGAATAGCTTCTAGCAAATCTGTATGTGGGACCGGAGAGGCTGCTACCTTGATTGTTCTTTCCTTTGTCTGACAACTAGTCAGTGCTAATAATGCAAAAAAAGCTGCGAATACTACGTTTCTCATGATTTTCCCCGTTTCTTTCCTATCGCCTTTGAGAGAGAGCTTCCCGTCCATTGTGTTATTTCGACAAGAGCTAGCAGCAAAACTAAAGTGACAAGCATTAAAAATCCATTAAACCTTTGGTATCCATACTGAATGGCCACTTTTCCAAGGCCTCCCCCACCCACTAAACCTGCCATAGCGCTATATCCAATGAGGTTGATCACCGTGAGAGTCACTCCATTAATTAACCCGGGGAGCGCTTCGGGCAAAAAAACTTTTTGCACGATTTGCGAAGTTGTAGAGCCCATGACAACTGCAGCTTCTATTACAGGGATTTCAATCTCCTTAAAGGCCGCTTCTACAAGACGTGCGATCAAAGGGGCCGCTGCCAATGTAAGAGGCACAATTGAAGCGGTTGTACCAATACTTGTCCCTACAATCCAACGAGTAAAAGGGAAAATAGCAATAATCAAAATCGCAAAAGGAATTGCCCGGAGCACATTCACACAAAAACCGAGCAACTTATTTATAAAGCGATTGGGCTTAAGTCCCGCTTTGCCCGTAAGGTGCAGTGCAGTACCTATAGGCAAGCCTAAAAGTGTCGCAAGGAGTGTGGAGACAAAGACCATGTAGAGCGTGTTTAAAAACTCTTTGGGAATGATTTTCCAGGCAAGAGAGAGATTTTCACAAAATGTCATTTTACTCTCTCCCATACCACTTTTTGCCTGTCCAAAAAGCTATACGCCTTCGCCTTTTGCTCAGATGTACCGCTTAATGAAATCACAAGATTTCCAACTAACCCCTCCTTTAAAACATCAATCCCTCCGAGCAATATATTCACTTCTACATCAAACTCTTTAATCAAAGAGGAGATAATAGGTCGACTCGCGCTTTCTCCCTGAAAGCAAAGATGTAATAGATCCCCTTCCGATGAGAGATCATCTGGAATTTGGTGGCTTAAATTTTGTAAAAAGCGTTTGGTTGTGGGATGTTTTGGTGAGGCAAATAGATCCAATGTAGACCCTTGTTCTACAATCATTCCGTGCTCTAATACCGCCACATCGGTGCAAATTTGCTTAATCACCTCCATCTCGTGGGTGATGAGTAAGATCGTAAGTCCCAATTTTTGGTTAATCGACTCCAAAAGTTCTAAAATCGAGTGTGTTGTACGAGGGTCTAAGGCAGAGGTTGCCTCATCGCATAAAAGAAGTTGGGGTGAGTTAGCTAACGCTCTTGCGATCGCCACTCTTTGCTTTTCTCCTCCACTGAGTTGAGAGGGGTAGTAAGCGCCCTTCCCCTTTAAACCAACAAGCGTCAAAAGCTCCTTAGCTTTTGCGGTGCGCTTTTGCTTATTTACTCCCTCAATTTCTAGTGGATAGGCGATGTTTTCTAAAGCAGTGCGAGAGGAAAAGAGATTGAAATGCTGAAAGATCATTCCAATTTTTTTGCGGTGCTGACGCAGCTGCTTTTCAGGGAGCCCTACAAGCTCAATCTCTCCCAAAAAAATTTGTCCCGAGGTGGGTTTACCAAGACCTGTTAAGCAACGCATCAGAGTAGATTTACCCGCGCCACTCATGCCAATAATTCCAAAAATTGCCCCACGATAAACATTAAGATCGATCTGCGTAAGAGCGTCAATCTGTTCAAATCGCTGCGTTAAATTTTGTATTTGGATGATATTTTCTTTCATTTTAATTAGATAGATTCTAACACCCTCAAATTTAATTGTAAAAAAATATTAGGTGTGGAGAATGAAAATTCATGGAAAAGAGGAGGTTATCTATGACAACAAGCATTTCAACATCACTCTCGGAAATTGAGGGTCTGCTAGGTGAGGATTGTGAATCCTTACTCAATCACAAATGTCAAACAGTAGGTAAAGAGCGGTTGCATATTCCGGATGGAAATTGGGTAGATCGAATCTTTACTTGCACAGATCGCAATAACCGCGTTTTAAGAAGTTTAGAAACTTTATTTAATCACGGAAGACTCTCTGGTACAGGCTATCTTTCTATACTTCCAGTTGATCAAGGTGTCGAACACTCTGCTGGCGCCTCGTTTGCCCCCAATCCCGACTATTTCGATCCCGAAAATATTGTCCTTCTGGCCCAAGAAGGAGGATGTAATGCGGTTGCCTCTACATATGGGGTTTTAAGCATGGTTTCAAGAAGATTTGCTCATAAAATCCCCCTTATTCTAAAATTTAACCACAACGAATTGCTCTCGTACCCCAACACATTTGATCAAATCTTTTTTTCAAATATTAAAGCAGCGTACGACATGGGAGCTGTGGCTGTTGGAGCTACAATCTATTTTGGATCTCAAGAAAGTCAAAAAGAAATCATCGAAGTGAGCAAAGCTTTTGCACTTGCACACGAGCTTGGCATGGCCACTATTTTATGGTGTTATCTACGCAATCCCGCTTTTTCTACAGAATCGATCGATTACCACACCGCCGCCGATCTCTCTGGGCAAGCCAACCATTTAGGAGCTACAATTGGTGCTGATATCGTCAAACAAAAACTCCCTACCAATAATGGCGGCTACAAAGCACTTAAGTTTGGAAAGACAAATGATAAAGTGTACTCCGACCTCTCGAGTGACCACCCTATCGACCTTTGTCGCTATCAAGTGATCAACGGATACATGGGACGTTGCGGCTTGATTAATTCTGGAGGAGCTTCGGGGAAAGATGATTTTTCCGATGCTGTTCGCACAGCCGTCATCAACAAAAGAGCGGGCGGAATTGGCTTAATCACAGGGAGAAAGGCCTTTCAGCGCCCAATGAACGAGGGCATCAAGCTACTTAATTTGGTACAGGATGTCTACTTGAGTCGCGATATTACTGTGGCATAAAAAAACAACTTATGGCATTAAACTTCTTCTTATTAAGGGGAAATTTAATGCCTATTCAAAACGCCATCATCGAAGCTGCAATACCGCAACTCAATCCAGAAAAAAACAGTGTCACTTATAACAATAGAGTGTGGACTCATTGGAGAGCTCTCCCCGGATTCTTAACTCTCACAGCTTGTATTGTAGCTGTAGTCGCAGCTCTTATTTGGAATAGCCCCTACCTTTGCATCGCTTTTGGAATTGGAGGGTTGGCCTCTTGTTACTTAATCTACCTTGGTTCTACCTTTCACCATCTCCAAAGCTTTGAGGCGAATAACCAACAGCTTAAATACTCTCTTCGAGAGCTTCATACACAAAAAGTTGAAATGCAAACACGGCTCAAAAATTTTGAAACTCAAAATCAGAAACTAATAAAAACTAACCTTGGATTAAAAAATATTAATATTGAATTAAATAATGTTTCGGGCAAACTAAAACAACAAAATACAAATCTACTAAAACATACGGATGAACTAGGGTATAAAAATAATGAGTTAGATCAAATCGTTCAAGACATGAACGAAAAACTCAATTCTCAAGTAAAAAACCTTAAAAAGGTAAACGAATCTCTAGATAAGGTGGGAGTTTCAACTCAAGAAAACCATCAAACCTTTACCCAAAACCTAGAAGAATTTAATACAGAAGTGGTCAACCTAAAAGAGGTTAAAAATCAATTTGATACAATAGGCTCTGAGGTGGAACAAAAAATGCAAACGCTTGCCCAAACACAAATTAAGAACACAGAAGCTATGCAAAAGATTTTGAGGCACTATAGTGAATTAACAGACGAAGATGCAGTTCTCAAAAAGGTTGAATTACTCCAAAATCTGAACCAACGCCTCAATGAGCTCGGAAATCAAATTTCTAGAAATGAAGGGGTTTCAGAAGAGCTCTCAAATCATATAAATGATCTTGAAGTCATAAAAGATAATCTAGATAATGGTGTATCAAGCTTAGCTCAAGAGGTTACAAATGCGGCCGAAGTATTCGACGCCTACCAAACCCACAGAATGGGAGGGGGTGAACAAATGGTATGATGATATCGTAGGCAAAGAGGGGCACTACTACCACAGACAGATCATTCTACCTAAACTCCTAAAACTCCTAAACTTCGAGATGTATCCCACCCCTTCTTTTTTAGACCTAGCGTGTGGACAGGGGATCCTATCTCATCACATCCCTCCATCCATTCCCTATGTGGGGGTAGATCTATCTAACTCCTTGATTCAAACGGCCAAAAAGAACAAGCAAAAGCAACAAAAGTTCTATGTGAGCGATATTTGCAAGCCACTCCCCCTAAACGACCAACTCTTTACTCATGCCGCAATTGTGTTGGCTCTGCAAAATGTTGAACATCCCGAACGCGCACTACAGCAAGCTTCTAAGCATTTAGTGAATGGGGGCACGCTCGCAATCGTTCTTAATCACCCAAGTTTCCGCATCCCTCGCCAAACACATTGGGGAGAAGACGAGCAAAAAAAGCTGCAGTACCGACGTGTAGATCACTATCTTACCCCCCTAAAAATCCCTATTCAAATGCATCCAAGCCAAGGACAAAGCTCCCAAACCACCTGGTCGTTTCACCACTCTCTTGCAGATTATAGCAAATTTTTGGCAGATGCTGGTTTTGTGATTGTCTTAATCGAAGAATGGGCCTCGGACAAAAAAAGCACGGGAAAAAATGCTAAAATGGAAAACCGCGCTCGCTCACAATTTCCACTTTTCTTAACACTGCTAGCTCAAAAAGTTTCTTAAATGCTACGATAAGGTATGCTAAAATACCTTAAGCAAGACATCTGGAAAGTCGAGGTGGATCAGCTCCCCAAATTAAAGGCATTCTGGATTCGCTTTTTAAGAGTTGTTTTTCTTACGAGCAAGGGCTTTAGCAAGAGCCAGATACAGCACGGCGCCTCCAGTCTAACTTATTATTCTCTACTCGCCTTTGTCCCAGTTATAGCCCTTTTAATTGGAATTGCTAGAGGGTTTCAATTTGAGAAAACCTTTGAAAATTGGTTGATTAAACAGTTTTCTGAGCAAAAAATCGTCATCGAAAAGCTCTTTGACTTTGCCGACACCTCCCTTAAACAAGCTCAAGGAGGCTTTATTGCTGCTATTGGGATCTCTCTATTTTTATGGGCTGCAATTAAGATTCTGCTCAATATTGAATTTGTAATGAATCAAATTTGGGAGATTAAAAAAGGGCGCACACTCACAAAACAATTCACAGATTACCTGGCGATGATTTTCTTAGCTCCTCTTGTTATTTTTGCTGCCAGCGGTTTGCCTAGTATTTTTTCAGCGATTTTGTCCAATCTAAGCCAAGGAGATGCTGTTCTTGAAAAGATCAGCTCCATTTTAGTTCCTGTGCTCGACATCATCCCCTTTTTCTTGGTTTGCTTGCTTTTCACCTTTCTATACATCTTTATTCCTAACACAAAAGTACGCTTTGTTCCGGCTCTTATTGCAGGGGTTGTCACCGGAATCATCTACCAAATTGTGCAGTGGCTCTACCTTTACTTTCAAATTGGAGTGACAAAATACAATGCGGTTTATGGAACATTTGCAGCCCTTCCTCTTTTTTTGATTTGGTTACATCTCAGTTGGTTAATTATTTTGATGGGAGCTAAGATCTCTTTTTCCATTCAAAATATGGACTCCTATGGATTCTTAGTCGATACGGTGCAACTCAATCATAAATTTCGAGTTATCTGCTCCTTACGCATCTCGCACCTTTGCATCAAAAAATTTTCTAACGCAGAAATGCCACCCACTTCTATCGAAATCTCTAAAATACTCTCTCTACCTAAGCTGCTTACAGATCAGCTTATTTACAAACTTGTTGCCTCTAAGGTCTTAACTGAAGTGAAAAGAAAAAAACATTCAGAACTTTGCTTTCAACCATCTAGAAGCATCGATCAACTGACAATAAAAAAAGTAATTGATATGATAGAGGTAGATGGCGAGTCCATTCCCCCTCCCCCCTCGCATGAAGTGAACATGATTCTTAAAAGTTTGGAGGGGTTTAATACGCTTGTTGAAAAATCCGAGGATAATATTCTCCTCAAAAACATTTAGACTTTTTTATGAAAAAACCCCTTAAAATTATTCTCTGGATCCTCTGTACTCTCATTGTCATTTTGATTTTGTTAGCCGCTCTTGCCCCAACATGGATCTCTTCTAAGTCGGGCCAAAAAACACTGCTTAAATGGATCAATCAAGAAATAGATGGGTCTCTTGAAATTGAAAGAGTGCACTTAAGCTGGTTTGGTAAGCAGCACATCAATCACCTCATACTCAAAGATAAGAAAGGAGAAACCTCTCTTGAATTTGAGGTGTTTGAGACAGACACCTCTCTTTTCTACCTCTTATTTGGAGGGCGCTCACTCTCTCAAACCATTATCAAAAAACCCTACCTTCTTATCGAACAAACTCACATAGAAAAAGAACCCAAACCCTCAAGTAAGCATTCAGCTCAAAAATCAAAAATCGACTTTAAATTTCCAAACTTTAAATCGGGTCTAACGGTGACAGACGGCACCTTGATTTTTAGGTCTGATAAAATTACCCCCATCACAATTTCCAATATCCAAGTGGAAAAAAAACCAAAAGAAGACCACTTTCAACTCCAAGCAGACACTAATCAGGGTGAGACATTTGGTAAAATCGATCTAACCGCCACACTTGTAGACAAACCGCAAATAACAGCGCAAATCACCAATTTTCCAATAGCTATACTGGATGAACTCGATCAATCCTCTCTTTTTACAGAAGCGATTGGTCCCACACTCGATGCGCAAATAGAGATTGAAAAACAAGGCCCCAATGCAATAGGAATTCAAGGAACTTTCAAAAGCGCTCATCTATCCGGACACATCGAAGGAATCTCAGAGAACAAAAAGCTCACCCTCAACCCCACAACCCAACTGGAGCTCACTCTCACTCCCAACCTCTTTAAACAGCTCATCGCCGAAGATCAAAGGGCTCACTGGGATTTAGCGAGTAAAACAACGCTCTCTTTACAAGTTGAAAAAGCAATTTTCCCCTTTCCCATCAAAAAATCCAATTTTAAAGAAATCTCTCTTCTAGCTAAAGGTAAAATTGAGCGAGCAGAACTAAACCACAAAGACTTGGGAGCCTACTCTCTCAACAACTTTTCTTTTTCAATCATTGCTCTAGATAACATAGAACTCGCCTACCAAGGAGAGATCAAGGGAAAAGAAACAACTCATCTCTCGGGAAAAGTTTCTATAAACCCTAAATACGAAGTACTTTACGAATACAATTACGAAGGATTTCCCGTCAGCTTGCTCAGTCTTTTTTCCTCAGCCCTCGAAACAAACACTCGCTATTTGTTTGGCAATCGCTTTAATATCAAAGGCACAGGTACCTATATCTCTAAAAACGTAGATGCTCAATTTGCCATCACCTCCACTGACACAG
This sequence comes from Chlamydiales bacterium, assembly GCA_022601475.1. GTDB lineage: Bacteria > Chlamydiota > Chlamydiia > Chlamydiales > JAAKFR01 > JAJACO01. The sequence continues at coordinate 5,551 of JAJACO010000176.1, read as the reverse complement.
AAATCAATGGCACTCTCTCCGGTAAATTACCCGAATTAGATTTTAGCCTCTGTGGCGTAAGAAATATTTACGGAAAACAGACACAGGTGCTCGGAGAGACAATCGACCTAACCGCTAAAGGTTCTATCTATTTACAAAATAATTTCTTAAGCTTACCCAAGCTCAAAGCAAGAGCTTATAACCCCTACTTTGAAATGGATATCTATGGACAAGTTGGAGAGAAAGGAAAAAAACTTTCTGCAGATCAAATCCAACTCATCGCTTCTGGAAAAATCAACTACCTCCCTTTTGAGGAAACCTCTCTAAAAAACAGCTCTTTATACATCCAAGTGGATGGATCTAAAAACCTCATTACAGGAAAACTCGATTCTAAATCGGCAGATGCGACAATCGAAATTCAAGATTTCATTCAAAATGGGGAAATGGCTTTTAGTCAATCACACGTAAACTTTACATCTGATCTTAAGAAGTTTCCTACACGTGTCATTGACTCATTTTTCCCTGAATGGATAGATCTTGTCGCGTTAATCGGTCCCAAAACCACAATGCAAGCTGAGGGAAGCTATGAGCCTCAAGCTGATCCCAGATTCACCCTAAACCTCAAAGCGCAATCTCAAGGATTGACTGCCAATTTAGCGATCGCTGTCGACGGCACACTTGTTGTGAGGCAAGACATGCCCTCCTTTATCACTTGGACCCTTACCCCTGAGCGCTACGACGCTCTAATCCGCATGTTTAGAGTAGACTCGGACCCCACCTTTATCCTCAGTCGCCCTACGCAAGTGGATCTTCAAATCAACCAGTTTATTTGTCCCACTACATCCCCCAAAAATTTGAGCCGTTTTTTCTGCCATAGCGGTTTTTCTGGGGATCTAACAATTGGAAATTCCATCTTTAAAAGCAAAGAGACAGGAGAATCGATTATTATCCAAAATACACATGGAAAAATCGAAGGAGAAAACTTTTCTCAAGCCATTGACCTCTCTATTTCTGGTGATATTCAAGCGACAAATGTTCCAGAATCCGAAAATTCCGCCTTTTCTTTTGAGGGCAAAATGCTCAATTTTTGGACAGATGAGGGCAAAATTAATCGCGAACAGCTCACCGTTGATGGAGAGCTCAGCTTAGAACTTGTTCCTGTGCGCCCCTTAACAGGAATCATACCCATGGATGAGGAGACACGTGCCGTTGTCCAAGCCATTTTAGGAGAGCTTGTAAACGCACGCGTTTACGGCACTATTTCTCAACTTGCAGGTCCTCTAACCATCGATCTTAAATCTTCTAATTTTCAAGCTAAGCTACCACTTACGCTCACTCCCGACGCCATCTACTTAAGAGAGCCTATCAACACTGAAATCACCCTTACAGAAGCCGTGAACACCACCCTCCTTACCGATATCGCCCCCCTATTTCTCACCGGCGCCTATTCAGAGACCCCTATTCGAGTTTATATCGATCCACAAGGATTTGTTCTCCCTATTCGCCCCTATTCACTCGGAGCTGTCCAAATCGGCAAAGCTGTCATTGATTTGGGTAAAATTAGCGTCCGTAATGGAGGAGATCTGCAACAATTGATGGATTTCTTAGAAGCAACAGAGATAAGCCCTGACGGCTGGATGGAAGCGTGGTTCACCCCCATTTATTTAAGTCTTCAAAATGGAGTCGCATCGTATAACCGCTTTGACGCCCTGCTTGCCAAAACAATGCACATCGCCATGTGGGGTCAAATCAACCTAATCAACAATCAAGTGCATATGACACTAGGGATTGCCCCCTCAACGCTAGAAAAACGCTTTAAGATCAAAGGGCTTTCTAAAAACGAACTTTTTCAGGTTAAAATGCGTGGAACAACAGACAACCTAGACCTCGACTGGAGTGCAGCTACAACGCGCATTGGATTTCTCGTAGCTAAAACAGCTGGAGGGCAAATAGGTTCTATTGTAGGTGGAATTTTAGAGCAGGTGGTTAAAACCCTAGGTGAAGAACCCTCTCCTCCTCCTACAACAACCCCATTCCCATGGAATCAATAAATGGTATCAGCTGAAAAAAGCGGTGTTAATAATGCCCGATATGACAAAAAACATGATCATCGACATGATATCATTAAATGCCGTTACAATAGGACCCGAAGCAAGAGCTGGATCCACTCCCATACGAGCAAAAAAGAAAGGAGATGAAACCCCAAGCGTTGTGGCTGTCATAGAAGCGCCTAATACCCCCGCAGCTACCGTGACTCCTAGCTGTATTGAGTGCCCAAAAAAATCCCCAATATTCAAAACACTCAATAAATAGACGATAATTCCACACAAACACCCAAATATAACGCCCGTTAAAAGTCCTATAGAAGCCTCTTTTAAAATCGCTTCTCCCTTCTTGCCCGAAGAGAGCACTCCAATAGCCATGCTCCTTACAAGAACAGTACTGCACTGCACTCCCACATTTCCACTCATCCCATTAATCAAGGGAATAAAGAAGACTATTAAACCCAAAAGCTCCGGTTGCACGCCCTGATAATAAGACATCACAGCGGCGCTGATCAATCCTGCAAAGAGTGTCACTAATAGCCAAGGCGCTCTTGCTAAAAAACGTTTAAAAACGTGATCGTACTCGCTCAAATCCTCTGCCGTACCAGCCATCATGGCAATGGTTTCATCTGCTATGTCTTCTATAGCCTCTACCACATCTTCGAATGTGATCACACCTACGAGTAAGTTCTCATCATTGACAACAGGAAGCGCCGGTATCTTATAGCGTTCTACCAAATCCACAACCTCTTCTCGTGTAGCATTAGGGCTCACTTGGTGTTCCGCTTCTCGCATCACTTGTTTTAAAGGCAAGTGAGAGGCGTTAACAATAAGATTGCGCGCAGGAACAAACCCCTGCAGCTCACCATTGTGATCTATTACAAAAATTCTTCGGGTCATATCAATACCCGGATTATCTCGAATAAAAGAAGAAGCCTCTAAAATAGTCGTTTCGGCCGGAAATGCAAAAAACTCGCTTGTCATCAACCTTCCAGCGCTTGTCCGGCTATGCTTTTGGAGTTCTTTAATCTGAAAAGATTTTTTGGCATCTACAAGGTCCATGACTTTGCGATACCGTCTATCCGGAATGTCGTCTAACACCCAAATCGCTTCATCAGCAGGCATTTTCTCAATCAACTTCTTGATTTGATCATCGGCCAATTCTCGAAAAATAACCCGGCGTGTTGGCCCATCAGTATTGATCATAAAAGAGACCTTGGCTTCTATACTAGGGAGGCTCTCATAAAGAACAGGCCGAGCACTTGGAGGAAGCCTTGAGGCTGCATACGCCAAATCAATAGGATTGTACTCACTCGCAATTTTAGCAACATCATGAAGATGAATATTAAATGTTGTTTTGTGCAGCGCCTCTTCTAAACGCTCACCCAATTCATCATCGAGATGACTTGTGCGAGAATCCATGAGATTTCCTGTACCAACGTAATCTTCATTTTGAGAATTGTGTGTCTCACCCATATTCGTTCCGAAGGGTTAAAAATTCTTGAAAACCAGCTGTTTGTTTTACACCATTCAGCCACTCATCCCTCTTCAAATCATCTAAAGAGGGCAGAGCTTCGTAAAATTCAGCTTTTTTAAGGTATTGAAGAGAGGCATCATAAAGCCCCGTTAAGGAATAAAGACAAGCTAGGTGATAACACGCCTCTCCACTCCCCAGCTCAGCTGCCTGCAAAAGCCTTTTCTCCGCTTCTCTTCTTAAATGTTCTCCATTTTCAGGGAGTGTTTCATCATACATAAAATCTGAAAGATTTAGAAGCGCATACCCAAGCTCACATATAATCAACTCATTATCATCTTCTATCTCCACCGCTGCACTGAGATGCTCAATCGCTCGCACTAAGGTTTCATGATCAGCTGTGAGCTCGCTTAAGTGCAAAAGAGAAATCCCCAAACGAGCACGCACCCGAAAATCCGCAAGGTTTTGTTCTAAAACTTTCTCAAACAACTCAACCGCACCCACAAAATGCTCTTCTTCTTCTGTAATCTCACCCAAATGATCAAGAGCACTTCCCCAATTATATAGAGTATCTAGCTCTCCCATCAGCTCCCACGCTTTTTTGAAACGGAGACACGCCTCTTCTAAATATTCAACGCGTAATTCAGTCTCTGTTGTCATCAAAAGCTCAAGTCTAAAAAGAGCCACTCCCCAATCGTTAAAAAAAAGCCCTGATTGGGGATGAGCCTTTGCGAGCGAAGCAATCTCCAAAACCCCCTTTTGAGCCAACTCAAGCGTATCTGTGATTTCTGCCCAATAAAGAAAAGTTTGAAAAAGCGAATACCTAGCCTCAATAGCGCTCAACTTCTCAAAAATATGAGCCGCTTTTGCTAGTAAGCCCGCATCTAAAAAAAAGCACCCCAATATTAAAAAACAAAACCCCTGCGCATAAATCATTTGAGAAGAGTGGGAAGAGATCTCTAAAGCAATTTCAATCCGCTCTTGCCCATCCTTGATTAATTTTAAATCTTCGATCAAATATCCAAAAGCTGCAAGAGACATTCCTAAAAGGGCAGCAGCTCTGAGCGGATCGCAGCTTTTAATCTTAGATGAGGAAAGCTTTTCAAGGGCCACTTCTATCCGCATTGAGTCTTTACGCATCCATCCCGAATAGAAATATAACTCACCCCATTCAAGCCAAAGCTCTGCGTGTTGTGGAATCACAAGTATACACTCTTGAATAGCTTTTTCCGCTGCGTGAAAATCTTTCTCTCGATGCGTCAGCGTATATCGTAGCTTTAAACAAAGAGCTAACTGCTGATACGCTACACTAAATGGGTGTGAAAGATCTACCTCCTCTGGCTGAGTATTTTCAACAATCACCTGCCGAAAAATAGAAAGAGGATACTCCAAAAAATCAGGATCAGCTTGTAAAGCTCCATAGCTCAACAGACACTCTCCAAACCGAACTAAAAAATAAGAAGATTTACAACCTAAACTCTTAGCTTTTTGGTACTTATCAATTGCAAGTTTAAAATCAGATATTTCTTCAGAGTGACTACCTACCAGCTGAAGAGCTTCGGCCCAATCCCAGTAAAAGCTGGCTCGATTGCCAAAACCTGATTCAGCTTGTTCAAAATGTCGCAAGGAGCTCTCTAGAAAGGAAAGGTCTTCGAGCGCCCTTCCTAGTTGAAAAAGCACATTCCCCCATAAGCGTGGGACCTGAGCGTTCTCTTGATAGCAAGCAGGAAACTTCTCATCCAACATTTTTAGAGTATGAAGGGCGAGCAAGAAAAACCTGTTTTTTTGATTAAGAGCGCCATAGCTATACAGCAAAGAGGCCGATCCAAAAAGAAGCTCTGAGTCTTGCTCAAATATTTCATCTAAAGAATTTAGGATTTCAAGAAGTTCTTTACCCGCACCCGGCTTTTTAGCACACTCTTCGGCTCTTTTTATGAGTTCTTTGGCTGTTATTTCCATAGGCCAAAATTTTAACCCTATACTTCATTTCAGACAATCCTTTGTTCTAATCCTGTAGGCTCTGAACAATTTTATCCTATTCCTCCAGCTCATC
>JAJACO010000175.1 GCA_022601475.1 Chlamydiales bacterium | reverse complement strand
TTTTGTCCAGGCCACTTTAGTGGCCGGCAGTTGGGGGATCTCGAGCGAAGATAGTACATATGGTACAGAGAGCGAGAGATCTCTCAAATGGGGCGAAAAGGTTCCAAAACGGACGCAAGCTTGAGTTGTTCAATGGTCTCAAATATCTATGAACCAATTCAATCCATTATTCGAACCATATTTTAATAAAGCGATAAAGGAAATAATCCAAAGTGGCGAGGTGACTATAACTCCAAGAATAGAAAGACTATGTTTATTAATGTTCCATATTACAAAGTATATTGTTTTTTACAAAATGAAAAATGTTAAAACAGATGGCGACAAAGTTTTAACTAAATCCTAAAAAGAAGAATAAGAAAAAAACCCAAGAAAAAAGCAGCTGATATCCACGCTGTATCATGCTCGATGTGCGCTTCTGCTAAAAGCTCTTCAATGCCTAAATATAAAAGTGCCGCTACCCCAAAGGCAATTGTCTCTATAAGAATGACAGGAGGGAGATGTGAAACAATCCCTCCTCCCACAAACGCGCCTAGTGGCAACATAATAGACACAAAGACAATAGCTAGTAATTGCAGCCATTTTGAGCTTTTGCTTTTTGTCATTGTAGAAGAAATTGTCAGGTTAAGAAAAAAGGCGCATAAACTGAGTGAAATCGCAATCACAATTCCACTTCCCATTCCAGCTATAAAAGCGACCCCTATTAGCATTCCATCGATAAATAGATCAATAGCAGCTCCAATCACAAGACCAAACGGCACCCCCGAAGCTCCTTTTTTTTTGGCAAGAAAATGCGCTAGCTCGTGCACAAGCAGCATCACAGCCACTCCAATCACAAAGCCAATTCCAATTGTCCAATTTGAGCTCTTTCCAATGATTTTGGGGATGAGCTCAATGGCAACAGCCCCCACCACAATGCCTCCCACTAAGTGCTGCAAAAACCTAATAATTTTGGGTTTTAGTACATAAAATGAAGCGATCACTCCACCGATAATAGCTACAAACATCGGAATGAGCGCATAGGCTGTAATAAGAGAGGGTGATAACATCATTTCCTTTAACAAGAGGGTGTATGTCTTGTTTTGCACAAACTATTTTTTTTTGAAAACTATAAATATACACGATTTGCTCACAATCCAGACTTAAGTATAGAATACGCTTCTATGGATCAGATTTTTGGCTATATAGAAAGAATTACATTTTATAATCCAGACAACGCCTTTACAGTTGCACGTCTTAAAATACCTAAAAAACAGGACCTTACAACGATTGTAGGTTCTCTTCCCGGGGTGCAGCCGGGCGAAAGTGTGCGCCTTGTTGGGAATTGGAAGACCGATCCCACCCATGGCATGCAGTTTCAAGTCTCAGAATATCATATCGAAGCACCCGACGACGTCGTAGGCATTCAAAAGTACCTCGAGTCAGGGATGGTTAAAGGAATTGGTCCTGTCTACGCTAAACGAATCGTCAAGATGTACAAAGAAAAAACACTCGATATCATCGACAAGAACCCCGCTCTTTTATTGGATGTCCCGGGGATTGGAAAAAAGCGAGTCGAGCTGATTGAAAAATGTTGGCAAGAACAAAAATCAATTCGGCAAGTGATGATTTTTTTACAAAAGTATGGTGTTTCGCCCGCATTTGCCCAAAAGATCTATAAAACCTATGGCGACAACACTCTCGATCAAATCCAAGAGAACCCCTATTTACTTGCGCAGCACATTCGAGGCATAGGATTTAAATCAGCGGATAAAATTGCCAATCAGCTAGGATTTCCCAAAGATGCAACGCAGAGAATTGATGCGGGCATTGAGTATGTGCTCCTAGAGCTAGCTGGTGACGGCAATACCCGCTATCCAGTCGAGAAACTCTTAGAAAAAGCTGAAGAGATTTTAGAGGTTGAAATTGAACACAGAATTGAAGCGCTCATTGCTCAAGAGCGCATTGTCAAAGAAGAGGGATACATCTGGATCAAACGTTTATGGCTTTGTGAGCAAGGCATTGTAAGAGAGCTTAAACGGTTACAAAAAGGAGCATGCCGCCTACGCACTGTAGATACCCAAAAGGCGATCGACTGGGTACAAGAAAGACTGCATATGGAGCTTGCAAACCAGCAAAAAGAGGCTGTGAAGTGCGCTTTAAGCGAAAAATTTCAGATTATTACGGGCGGGCCAGGTACAGGTAAAAGCACAATTACAAACGCCATTTTAGCCATTACAGAAAGGCTGAGTAGACAGATCATTTTAGCAGCCCCAACCGGGCGCGCGGCAAAAAGAATGAGTGAGATCACCAAAAAACAAGCCTTTACCATTCACAGTCTTTTACAGTTTGATTTTTCTGAAAAGGGGTTTAAGCGCAATCGTGAAAATCCATTAATTTGTGACCTCATTGTGATTGATGAAGCGAGTATGATCGACACAAGTTTGATGTACAGTCTTTTAAAAGCTATCCCCGATCATGCGCGTGTGCTACTTGTAGGAGATATTTATCAACTCCCCAGCGTCGGTCCCGGAAATGTCTTGAAAGACTTGATCGAAAGCACGCAAATTCCTGTAACACAGCTCACAGAGATCTTTCGACAAGCAGCAGGATCGCGCATTATCACAAATGCGCATCTAATTAACCAGGGAGAATTCCCTGATCTAGCCCCAAAGGCGAACAGTGATTTTTTCTTTCTAAAAGCAGAAGAGCCTGAGATCGCTCTCGAAAAAATCATCACGCTTGTCGCTCAAAGACTTCCCAAATTTTACAAGCTCAATGCAATTGATGACATTCAAGTGCTCGCTCCTATGAAACGGGGTGTGATAGGAACAGAAAATTTAAATCGTGCCCTTCAAGAGGCTCTAAATCCTCAAAAGGATGTTCTGTTGCAACATGGGATGCGGTATGGAGTGTCTGATAAAGTGATGCAAACGCGTAATGATTACAATAAAGAGGTCTATAATGGAGACATTGGGCGCATTACACGGATTGATCGAGAGGAGCAAGAACTCATTGTAAACTATGAGGGCAAAGAAGTGATCTATTCCTTTACAGATCTCGATTCGCTTGTATTGGCCTACGCCACATCCGTGCATAAATACCAAGGGAGCGAGTGCCCGTGTGTAGTCATTCCTGTACACACTACTCATTTTATGATGCTCCACCGAAATCTCTTATACACAGGCGTAACACGCGGAAAAAGACTTGTTGTCCTTGTTGGAACCGGCAAGGCAATCGCCATCGCCGTTTCAAACAATGATGTGAATAAAAGGCATACAGGACTGCTCGATGCACTCTCTATTAAGCCCTCTTAGCTTTTTGATTTGATTGTATAAAAAAAAACGTTAGAATGCTTACAAAAATGAGGTATAAAATGTCAATTCAAGGGATTAAGCAAGTATTTGAGTGTCCAATTTCTGCCGAAGTTCTTGATAACCCTATGACTACTCCCTGTGGCCACACTTTTGATGCTTTTTTTTTGCTCCAACACTTAAAGAAGCAACCTAACTGCCCAATTGACCGCAAACATCTATTGCCGGAAAGTCTTACGCCTAATCATCTTGCAAAAGAAATTTCAGAATACCTAAATAACACAGTGTCTATTTTTTTAAGTGCGCACCAAAAAGCACCGCAATTCATAGAGGTTGAGCCTCCGAGAGATCCTCCATGCCACGAGGAATTAAAAGGGTGGACTCTCTTTGCAATGGCTTCAAAGTTGATTGGGATGTGTTTTAATACTTCCAGAGCTCAAGACAATATAGAAATAGAGCTAGCCCCTCCAGAAGTCGAGCCAAATCCAAATGCAGACAAAACTGAACATGTCAAAAAAATCAATCAACACTTGAAAAAACAGATCACAAAGTTTGGATTAGACAATAGAGATTATCTTAGAACAAAACTTAGAGACCCTCTTTCTAAGCAGCCTCTAACAGATCCTTTCATTGCACAATGTGGACACACATTTGATAAAACATCTTTTAGATTCAACGCCAAATGCCCCTTTGATCAACAGCGGTTGCAATCTGTTGTCAAAAACTATCTCATTAGAGAAGCATTAGATGACATCAATGCTTTTTTAGATCCCAATCTCTCTGGATTAGAGGAGGATGAAAAAATCACAGGAGTTTGGGTACATTTACCAAAAGACTCCACGATGCGCCAGGTGGAAGAACTAGCCAAAGGCTTCGGTTTTTTCGCTAATACCGCTCCTGAAAATGCTCCTCTTTTTAAAACCTCGAATGACGAACATGTTTTTTTTGATGATATCTTAGAAAATTACGAAGAGATTTTAGAAGACAACCCAGTCATTAAGAGATAGCAGCTCCAGCCGGAAGATCTTGTAGTGTGACAAGCTCAAGAGCGGTGTCTATGTTCCCTGCAAGTACCATCCCCTGACTCTCCACTCCCATGAGTTTAGCGGGTTTAAGATTAGCAACCACAATCACTTTTTTGCCTACCAACTCCTCAGGACTATAATGCTGACTGATTCCCGACAAAAGAGTGCGCTTTTCAAACCCAATATCCACCTTAAGTTTTAGAAGTTTTTTGCTTTTAGGCAGTTTTTCAGCTTCTAGAATGAGTCCCACTCGAAAATCCAGTTTTCTAAAATCCTCGATCGTGACACTCTCTTTTAGCGGCTCAAAGGGAGGTTCTTTTTTTTGTGTGGCT
>JAJACO010000174.1 GCA_022601475.1 Chlamydiales bacterium | reverse complement strand
GAGCCCAGTCAATTTTTTTAATCACAGCATCGAGTACATGATGCAACTCCTGGTTGGTATTGATTAGATATGTGGCAAATGAAATGAGGCTACGGGTTTGCTGTGTCATAGATTTTCTCTCCAGATTAGAGAGGAGATTTTACACAAAAAACTGAAATTAAAAAAGCATTTACAGAGGGGATAAAAGAACTTTTGGGGATTTTTGTCCAGGCCACTTTAGTGGCCGGCAGTTGGGGGATCTCAAGCGAAGATAGTACATTGGTACAGAGAGCGAGAGATCTTTCAAATGGGGCAAAAAGGTTCCAAAACGATACCAAGCTTGAGTTGTTCAATGGTCTCAGTATCCTCGTTTCTCATTTTTACTTTCTTCATTGATGCTCGCTATAAAGAGCTTGAAGTCATTTTCTGAATAACAATCTCTGATTGCAGCGAAATCAATGGAGAGTGCATTTTCTATTTTCCAAAATGCTATTTCCGCCTCAATTGTGCCTTGACTTTGGATATAGAGGTCAGCGCGAGGGAATGCTTCTTCAATTGGGGTCTGTATATTGGCTCCAAAATATATTTTGGCTGTTTTAATATTAACCCTGATAGCTTCTGTTTGACTTTTCCATGCTGTCCAAATCCTCGATCTAACTAAGTGTCCCTCTGGACTAAGAAAGTGTTTCGCAATATTTTTCTTCTCAATCCTTTTCGCAAATGAGAGTAACCATTCATTTGCAATGTATTCTATATCGTTTTTGTTTATTAATAGGTTAAGAAATCTGTATTTGTCATATTCGTTGCATATAGTTATTATTATAAAAATAATTGAAATTAAAACTATTAACCAGATGCCAACTAACATTATTATAATCACATGGTTGGGATTGTGTGAGAACTCGGATTTCTGTGAAAACTTAAGCAATCAGAATGCCAATGAATGATTTGGCATTGTGTATTATTAGAAAAATTGAAAACTAATTCATTAAGATGCCATTTCAGAAGAAAGAACGTGAAATAGTAAGCATGCAAATGTGACGCCGCTTTCTCCTAGTCACTCACGTCACAGATGTCACATTAGAAAAAGAAGACTAAGACTAGTTGTCGTTCCGTCGTTCCATTTTGTAGTTGGTTAATTCAACGCCTTTTCTGACGATTGTTTGTTGGGTGACGATTCTAAATCTCCATTTTTCAAAAAATAGCCTTGCAGTGATACTTACTTCAGCAAAAATAAGGTGTTTTTTGTGAAAAGCACCTAGCTTTAGCCAGCAACTTGTTGGCTAATTACAATTCGTGTAATTCTTTTTGAACATTGCCAGGATATGCCATTGTAGTATTTCAGCATAAATCTGAGTATATCCCAATGCTTCTATTTTCTCTGTCAATTGCTCTGGTAGAAAAGCGTAGTGTATTAATCCTTTTTCAGGGCCGTCCTGAGGCACATAGGTCTGCTTGTCTATGAATCGTAGGGTACAGGAAATGCCGCCATGGGAGTCCTCATAAAAGCCGTCTCCAAGATTTTTGAGATCAAAGGAGTTAAAGTTCGCTGTCTTCACGATAAACAAGCCTCCATGCTTCAGGATCCGTGTGATCTCTGCAAAAAGCTTCTCTATCTTCGGTAAGATATTGTGATTCAATGATTGGAATGCAATAACTACATCCAGCGACCTATCTTTAAACGGCAATGCCTGGTACATATCCTGTTCAAGGACGTGAACAGATATCTGAGCTTCTTGTGCCTGTGCTTTTGTTTTTTCGATACCCTCATTGGAGATTTCCAATGCATGCACGGTCTTCCCTTGTTTTGCTAGAGCTACAGCAATAGTCCCATCACCAGAGCCAAGGTCAAGGACAGTTTGGACGTTCTCTTGCTCGAAAAGCTCCAGCAGCTTTTGAGGGATGTCGGCCTTGAAATGCAAATCTACTCTGCTGTTTTTCCACACATCATCATACTGTTTCATAGGTGTTGAAAGCCTCTTGTCTAATAAAAAATAGGCAACTTGGATTTGTTGATTTTCTCGATTTCATGACGAAAAGTATAGCAGTAAATTTCAAAATGCAAAACAGCTTTTTGCTGCGGTTTCATCTAGTCTAGTGCGTAAATAGTGCGTAATTAAGCTTTATACAGTTGAATTTTTCAATCTGATTTTATAAGCATATCTCCCTGAAAACAAAGGGCTTCAGCTTTGAAACTGAAGCCCTAAAATTGATTGGAGGTGGAGAGACTCGAACTCTCGTCCTTAGCAAACTCCGTATTAACCACTACATGCTTAGTGCTCAATAATTTAATTAACCCCTCAGTTGAACACACCTATGGGACTAATTGGTTTCAATTAATCTCGAAAACTTCAGCCTAGAAACCAACGGCTAAGGTCTCATACCGAGAAAATGACGGTAGGTTTGTAACCCCCGGTCCAATTACAAGCTACCGGGTCATTAGAGCGGTTAAGCTCTAACAACAACTAACAACTAGGCAGCGGCTGCAAATGCACCAGTTGAAGCGAACTCAAGAGTTGCTGCTTCTGGGAATAGAGCTACTACGTTGTTGTTATTAGCCTTAGTTTTGGCATTTAATGGTTTATCGGTTTTTTTAGGAGGCCAACCGATGTCCTCCGCATGCGCTTAATATTTTGCTTCTAAGTCGAAACCTATACACCCCCAACTATATTTTAACATATTTGTATTTATCTGTATATGCGATGAGTTAATTGTTTGTAAAGAAAAAAAACCTTGTTCTCAAAACATCAGCTGATTGGTCGTATTAGCGACCTATGCTCTTTCCATCAGAAAGAAATTTCGTGTTTGTAGGTTTTTTTGGGCAGGGGAATAAAGCTTGTTCCTTCCTTGACTCCAAATCCCAAGCTTTTAGAGCTGTGTCTTTTTTTTACTCCCATTTGATAATTTTGCGAGCGGTGCAGGAGATCAATTCACCATCTTTGGTGATGACAAGGTCTTTCATGTCTTTTGGATGATAGGAGAGTCCTCGATGTTTTTCTAGATTAGCATAAAGCCCTTTCTCATTCTTTACTGATACAGTCAGCCTGTCTGCTGAGCCGACAATAAGGCGATCTAGTTGAAGTTTTATTTTAGTAATTGGAAATATATGATTTTTTAAGGTTTGATTGAGTGTATTGGTTTTTAAATTCCAAACTTTTATAGTTGTGTCACTCGATCCGGAAAAAAGCAGGTGGCCCTTTTGTTTTAAGCAAGTGATCCCTTGAGCATGCCCTTCAAATGTAT
>JAJACO010000173.1 GCA_022601475.1 Chlamydiales bacterium | reverse complement strand
TGTAAACCTTTGAGAGCATTTTCTCAAATGGAGCCCAGTCAATTTTCTTTGTCACAGCATCGAGTACATGATGCAACTCCTGTTTGGTGTTGATCAGATATGTTGCAAATGAAATGGAGCTACGGGTTTGCTGTGTCATAGATTTTCTCTCCAGGTTAGAGAGGAGATTTTACACAAAAAACTGAAATTAAAAAAGTTTTTACAGAGGGGGTGAAAGAACTTTTGGGGATTTTTGTCCGGGCCACTTTAGTGCCCGGAAGTTGGGGAATCTCGAGCGAAGATAGTACATATGGTACAGCGAGAGAGAGATCTCTCAAATGGGGCAAAAAGGTTTCAAAACGGAACAAAGCTTGAGTTATGCAACGATCTCATTATGGATTACTGCTCGGTCCTTTTGCATTTGAAAAGACTCTTAATGACCTCGTTGTTTTTTCTTTTTTTTGTGCTGCTTAACAACAAATTGCTCATCTTTACGGGCTTGCTTTTCAGCACTTGAGATACTTTTTCTCTCCTTCTGTTTCTTCTCGAGCTCTTCTCTCATATAATCTTGAGCTAAAGTTGAAGGTCGATTTATTTCTTTGATTTTTTCCATTTCACGGCGTACTTCTCGTTGAATTCTTTTTGGGTTCTTTCTCTGAACTTGAATATTGATTTCTTTGGCCTCTCCAAATTTTAGCTCATGATAATTATTAAGAACAAACTCATAAACCTCAGGGTCAGAAGGTTCACTACCAAAAATATGCCGTGCAATCGCGTAACCTTCTTTATCTGTCCGTTCAAAAGTCCCCACCCAAAAACGCTTTTCAAAGAAAATTGTTGCCTTAATTTTGGCCATGATTTTTTCCTTTTATTCACTTTGCAACAACAATCTATGAACTCTAAAAGAGTCAATAGGCAGTCCCCTCTTCATCTAAAACCCCTTTATTTTTCAGAGCCTTGATGGAATTATGAAGCGCTGAAGCGCTTGAAATTTCATATTTCACTAAAAATTCTTTCTGAAACAAGGAATTCTGTTCATTTGCAGCCAATCGCAAAGTGCGTTGCCGCGCCAATGTAAGAGAATTAAGTAGAGTTTGGTATGCATAAGCATTTCAGTTGGGCTCGCCTGTCATTTTTAAATCTGATGAGACATTTAACACTCTCGATTTTTTTTAAGAAAGAAAAATAATCCTATCGCTAGGACTGCAGCTGCAGCACACCATATTGATATAAACGCATAATTATACAGTACACTTGCAACAACAAAAGCAAGAACGTTCGCGATGCCTAAAATCCACATTTTTCGGATGCTTGATAAAAAGAAAGGCATCATCGTGATGATGCCATACAATACCCTGTAAAACAAAGGAACGGCCCCATAGTTTATACTGTGTTCTTTAATTAGAGCTCTTGCATCTCCATGCACAACAAAATTATATCCGTTATTAAAGAAAAAACCTAAACCTATAACAATCAGTAATCCCATCACAACTTGACGCCAAACAATCTTTTCTACCAATGCAAAAGCAAGTGGTATCCAAACAGGCCAAAACATCTCCGCAAAAAACAAATAAAGGTACTGCGCGACAAGACTATACCCCTCGGGATAAGAGTTGCTTTTCAGTCCTATCCACACAATGCCTTCAGCAAACTGCTGAATACCAAAAAAAAGAGGAATGAGCGCTAAAAATATTTTTTTGCTATTGTAAAACCTGCCTACAAGAACAACGCCAGCCACTGTTAGAACCACTGCTGCTGAAAAACTTGCTTCTGCTGAAAAACACATTTTTATCCCATGGGTTTTCTACCAACCTCTTCATGCCTCAATTTTTAAAATAAAATTTAAAAATTCACAAGACAGAAATGCAAATCATCGAAAAGTCGAACTAAGCTTGAGTTTTTCAGATGCGTCAAAAGTTTTTTGCAACCCCGTTACTTTCATATTTTTAATGCCTTTTTCATCTAGGTCAAACTCATTATGAATGTTAGAAAAAAAACAAATATCGCATTAAATATTACAAGAACCGCTACTAAAAACCTATGCAAATATAGGCACGTCAACCAAGCAGTGCTGTTGACGATTCGCGTGCTGGAATTTCGCCAGCAAAATCCGAAAGTTTTTGTCTCACAGACCGGGTATTTGGGCCTGAGGATCGGTTTAACACCGTCCGGAAGTGCGCTGCAAGCGCCACTTGGAGTTTCCGATTGATTGCTCTCAAGAATGACCAGGCATGTTTTGTTCGCTTCCTCACGGGTGCAGACAAAGTGACATAGCCACCTTTGCCATCTGGAATATCTTTAAGATGGCGTGGAGGTCTTTCGGAAAATCCGAGCAATCGACGACCTATACAAAGTGCCGCCGAGTGATGTACTGATAACCCATAGCGCTTGGCAAACTTAATCCTACCTAGTAGAGAGGTGAAGGCTGGGTTGACTTGGTTAAGATGCACACCGCATCGATAAGCTCGGGACGTAAGGGTTCGAATAATACCATCATAGGCGAAAGAAGAGAGCATGCGCCTATAGTTGGCTTTACCAAGTTCTTTTAATTCTAATTTCTTCTTTTGAAAATTAAGGTCTTCTAGGACTAGGTCTTTTTTACTCTTTTTGGCCAGTTGGACAACTTCTGCACATGCATCTCCAATTAAAGCTAAGCTTTGAGTGCTGGTTTTTCCGTAGAGGTTGAGAGGGAGCGTATGCTTAGCAATGAGGTTGCCAAAACGGTCTGTTTCTACAACAGCGAGATGATCTACATTGATATCAACGCCAAGAACGCCTTCTTTTGTGGATGTCTCCCAAGTGGGCTTAAAGAGAGGAGTGCTTGCAAAAACACGCCACCCTTTTTTATCTTTAACAAAACGGTAGCTGATCGCTTGACCATGATCCTTATACTTAAGATTCTTAAGGCTACGAAGCTCCTTTCTCTGCTGGCAAGCATCGAGGCTTCTTAGAATTTCCTGTTGACCATAGTTAAATAAAATATTTGGGATAACGAGGTATTTACCGTAAGAGAGAGCAATGGCATCAGGAAGTCGAATGCGCAATGTAAGTTTTCCATCTTCTTGTATACTTGCAGCACAGGTCTGGTTTCCCGCTGTTTCATCTTTTGAACCCATAAAAAAGAAGGCGTTGCTTCGAGAGTGTTCCCACTCGGTCTTCCACTCCTCAAAGCTATGAAAGCCAGATGCTTCTAAATGAAATTGCGCATGAAATAACTTCTTTGTTCCAAAGCAGATGCGAACAATTCCATTTTTCCTATCCGCTTCGAGTTGACTGAGCTTGCCTTTAAAGTTTTTCGCTCTTCTTTTTTTTAAGAAGAGTGTGTGTGCACTTCGAGTCTTTTTCTCTAAGCTCAGAATCAATTTTTCCAAAACTTCTATCTTACTTTTCAACTCCGCTATCTGTAGAATCTGCAACTGCTTCCTGGATGCAATCAATCCCTCAACGCTCACACGACACGCATTAAACTGTCTCGCTGTAATCTGAAAACGAATAAGGTATTTAGATTTTAGTTCAGACGCCTGAGCTCCTGCCATGATATCTGCAAATAAGGTCCTTTGAACTTTGGAGAAAAGCTTTGCCATCTCATTGAATGCAGTATCAACCATCTCATCAAGAACTAATCTTGTTTGGTAGGTATGTATTGGACTTGAACTTGTCATGATAGTGTGCGTGCTACTTCCTGCAACTCTTTCATCAGGTTTTTATTTTTTTTGCTTCTGGAGCCATACAGTCTCGCAGAAAAGACTGTGATTATCTCTAGCACATCCTGTGCTAGATCTTCTTCAAAAGTTGATTCTTCCGAAGAGTTAATGAGTACAACTTCTACGCTAAATTGCTCACATAAGGAAAAAATCAACTCTGATCCAAAGCGAAGCAAACGATCTTTGTTCGTCAAAACAAGTCTCTGAATGCCATCAGAGCATATTCTTTTGATGAGATGATTTAAACCTTTTTTTTTGTAATTGAGACCAGAACCCAGATCTTGGATAATCTCGTATTTCCACCCATGCACGATGCAATATGTCTCAAGAAGCTCTATTTGCCTTTGTAAGTCTTTTTTTTGGTCGTGCCCTGAAACTCGAGCATAAATAATTGTTGGCCTGTCTGACATAGGAGTTGGATGAATCCCTTGAATCTTTCCAAGGTCATATCGGCGGTGTCCTCGTGCGGTTCTCTCTGCTGTAATTTTACCTGCAGCTTCCCATCGTCTTAACGTATCCCTAGAGACTCCTAACAATGCAGCTGCTTTGCCAATGCTCATTTTCATGCTAACAAATCTATGCAAAATGCATAGATTTGTCAAGATTTTCGTAGGTTTTATTTAACTGCTGCTAACCCCCAGGCAATTTACCCAAATTGGCTAGTAATGCTGTTATCAACTCTGGAAAAGATTTTTTATCATAGTCCCCTCCAAAATGCCCCTGATTGTAGAACTCATGATATTCACACTGAAGCTGCTGATGAATAAAGCGCGGCTCTGCAATTGGAATCCAAGGGTCGTCTTGGGAGGCAAATATCACCGCCCATTGTTGATTGTTTCGGATTTTCTCCCATTGCCATGGAGTATCAAAATAACCCGACTGCTTTTCCGAATCGATATTGAGGTGAGTGTAGTAACTTCCGACAAGAATCGAACCTAGTATGGGGTATTGCTCTGCATAACGCATCGCAGCAATAGCGCCAGTAGAGTGACCAACAATCACAGTCTCTTTATCTACCTTTAGTTCCTCTCGCAAAAAAGGTAACCAATAGCTTGCTCGTGCAAGCTCAGAGTCGGGGAATTCAGCCGCAACAACTTCAATGCCCTGACTTTCAAGCTCGTTTTGTACACTCGGAAACCAAAATTGTTTCGTTGTACATCCTCCATTGCCAGGGGCAAAGACAACCCGTTTCATGATATCATACTCTTAATTTTGCTAAATGGATTTTCCGTCAATCTCTTCATTCCTAAATTTTTAACAAAAAAATTAAAAATTCACAAGTGAAATACAGATGGAACTAGGATCTTTCAATTGCTCTTTTTAACCAATTCCGACTTCAACAACAACGCACCAAACCCCTTAACCTTAACATCGATATTATGGCCATTCACCTCTTTAATCAAACGGATGCTTTTAATTTTAACCCAACTTTAATGGCTGAAGAGGCTCCCTTAACTTTAATGAGGCCATTGAACAACTCAAGCTT
>JAJACO010000172.1 GCA_022601475.1 Chlamydiales bacterium | reverse complement strand
TTTTTAGAACAATTTTGCTTTGGCATCGTGATCGACTAGCCATAGAGATTGGAGGTTGTGAGAAGTATCTTCATTTTCCTGACAAAATCGAACAAATCAAAAAAACACCCCTTATCCCTCTTGAAAAAGTTGAAAAAGCTCTCTCTCAGGTTCAAGGAGCGCAAGAAAGGTCTACCAAGCTCTCTCTCTGCTTAGAAATTCTCTTTAGACGCTTGTTCTCTCTCTAAAAAACAATTTCCTACCAATTTAGTGGGAATTGGTAGAAAATTGGTAGAAAAGAGGATGGTATGAAAAAACCCCAAAAATCTCCAGATCTATCAACACTTACGCTGCAACCCGAAAAACTATTAACTATTTTAAAAATCGCTAGACAGTTTGAAGAGGAAAATCTTTATCTTCACTGGGATAAAATATTTCGAAGACCTGACTATAAGCACTTGGATAATAAAGAGTTGTGGTTTGGAATCAAAATATTGAGAGCGAGTAATCAAAAAAAAACTCCGCTTCTAGACAAAGAAAAATCCCCTTTTATTTTTTCTCTACCAGATTTTATAGTCCAAAGCCTGCAGAAAATTGATACCAGAGGAGGAAAGGAGTTTTATTCTTATGAGGATTCCCAAACGGATTTAAAAAAAGAGTATTTTATTCGCTCTTTAATTAATGAAGCGATTACCTCCTCTCAACTCGAAGGAGCTTCTACCACGCGAAAAGTAGCGAATGAAATGCTCCGCTCAGGAAGAGCTCCTCGAGATAAAAATGAACGGATGATTTTTAATAACTATGCGACGATGCAACAGGTAGTTGCATTAAAAGATATGCCCTTAAACGTGAATACCATTCTAGAGATTCATCATCTCGTGACAGAGCACACTCTGGATGACGCTTCTGCTGCAGGACGATTGCGGAAATCTAATGAATCTGTTGTAATCGAAGAGGTTGCAACTGGTGAAATTTTACATGAGCCGCCAAAAGCTGCAGAGCTCCCCAAGCGTTTAAAGCAACTGTGCGATTTTGCGAATGGCAAAACTCCTGATTATTTTGTACATCCAATCATTAGAGCGATTCTCGTTCATTTCTGGTTAGCCTACGACCATCCCTTTGTAGATGGAAACGGGCGTACGGCAAGAGCGCTGTTTTATTGGACAGTATTACATCACAATTACCGGCTATTTGAATTTATTTCTTTATCAGAAGTGCTTTTAAATGCGCCCGCAAAATATGGCCGCTCTTTTTTGTATACCGAGACCGATGACAACGACCTTACCTATTTCATTCATTACCAAATACAAGTAATCGAGAAATCGATCGAAAAATTGTACGAGCATGTGAATAAAAAGACTAAAGAGCAACAAGCTTTTGATACCATCAATCAATCTCTAGATCTTAATTTTAGGCAAAAAGATTTACTGATGCACGCTCAAAAACATCCTCACACACAATATACAGTTCAATGGCATCGAACAACGCATAAAATTGCCTATGATACCGCACGTCACGATCTACTCGATCTAGAAGAAAAGGGGATTTTACAGAAGCAGCGACGGGGCAATGCCTTTGTATTTACTCTTCGCAAAAAAGGTGCTTAAAAAACTGGCCGAGTTGATGCAGGGTATTTTGGGGGATTTCGTGTCCTCCATGAAATGGATGCATTTGCCCTTTAAGCCCTCCTTGTGTGAGTAAAGCTTCTAATTCTTCCGCTTTTTGAAAAGGAAGAAGGGGGTCGTCATACCCATGACTTTGAAAAAAATGTGTTTTTGCATGCAGAGGTGCCCATTTTTTCCAATTCGATTGATTCACAAGAGTACCAGAAAAAATCATGAGAGCAGCTGATCGAGCGGGTGCTGAGAGAGCTGTTTCGATCGCAAGAACAGCCCCTTGGCTAAAGCCTCCAATTAATAGTTTTGAGCGAGGAATAGCAAGCTCGACTAATAGATCATCAATGAGGGCGCTCGCCTGCCCAAGCTCCGGGGGAAAAGCTTTGCCAATTTCATCAAATTTTTTTTCTTGAACCGCTTGATGCATCCGCTCAATATCAACAGGAAACCAAGCTTTCCCTCCAAACCCAACTTCTAAAGGACCTTGTGGAAAAATCCATCGAGGTCCCTCATAAAGAGTATGAAAGGGAAGCAAGTCATATGCATCAGCTCCAAATCCGTGCAAAAACAAGATCGTTCCGAGGTTTGGATCGCCCGGAACTTCTAAAAATTCTAGATTAGCAGCGTGCTGTTTTTTAATTTTTTGGTTCATGATCGGAATACCGTTTACTTACAACATCCCAATTGACATTATCAAAAAAAGCTTGAATGTAGGCCCAACGATCAAGTCCATACTCAAGAAGATAAGCGTGCTCCCAAACATCCATAATTAGAATTGGCTCGCCACCAGATAAGTTTCCAATGTCGTGCTCACCAACCCAGGTGTTGATCAAACGTCCTTCAACAGGCTCTTGGTAAAGCACAACCCAGCCAATCCCTCTAAGCATTCCAGTTTCCATGAAATCCTTTTGCCAAGCGTCATAACTACCAAAATCTTGAATGATGCGCTTTTCAAGTGCGCTATCTATGGAAAGTTTTGTTCCTTTTCCACCAAGGTTACTAAAATAGAGCTCGTGCAGGTGCATGCCATCGTATTCCCAACCCAAACGTCTTTTGATTTCTTGGAATTGAGGAGTGCGCTGTTTACCCTCTTGAGCATACTGTCTGAGAATACTGAGAAGTAAATTGGTATTTTTGACATAGCCGCGATAAAGTGTGAAGTGCATTTCGAGGGCTTTATCCGTAAAACCTGGCATTCCTAAAATATATGAAAAATCTTTTGCTTCAAAGGGGCGCATCGATTCAGGAATCGAGTTCTCAGAACCTACAAACACCTTTTTGTCAGGAGTTGACTCAACGGGGGCATTTGCCAATAAAGGGGAGCTCAAGGAGAGTGCAATTAAAGATGTAATTGCTTTCATTATTCACCTACAATTTAGTTTCACTTAAATCTCGACAATAGCCTACCCTTAAGATAATAGCAATGGATAGAGTGATGTTAAGATGATGCAAGTGCGACGTTCTGAAGAAAGAGGTTATGAAGATAAAGGCTGGCTACAAACTTACCACTCCTTCTCATTTGACACGTACTACGATCCCGACTTCCTCTCTTTTAGAGAACTTAGAGTGATTAATGAGGATATAGTAAAAGGTGGCAAGGGATTTGGCTCGCATCCTCATAAAGAAATGGAGATTTTAACTTATGTGCTCGAAGGTGCCCTAGAGCATCAAGACAGTACAGGACATACGAGCATTATCCGCCCAGATGAGGTGCAACTAATGAGCGCTGGAACAGGGATTAACCACCGTGAGTATAATCTCTCACATTATCTCCCAGTCCATTTTTTACAGATCTGGCTCAATCCCAATCAATACGGATTAGAACCGAGCTACACAAAAAAATTCTTCTCCTCGGCCGCAAAATGGGGGCAGTGGTGCTTGATTTGTTCTTCCAATGGACGTGAGGGGTCGATACGCATTCATCAAGATTGTGAAATTTATGCGACGCTTCTCAATGAAAATGAAGAACTTCTCTATGAGCTACTCTTAGATCGTTACCTTTGGATTCAAGTGATTTCAGGTAAATTTCTAATTCAGGAGACCGTTTTAAATAAAGGCGATGCGCTTTTTTTAAACGATGAACCCACACTAGAGGTGCGCTGTCTCGAAGAGGGAGAACTGCTCCTATTTGACTTAGCATAAGGGTTACAATAATCCGATCGCTTTCCACCAAACACTTCCTAATCCAACCCAAATGATCAAGTTTCCGATACTTAAAATAAAGCCTACTCTCCACCAATCTTTTACATCGATGTAACCAGAACCGTAATAAATAGGAGCTGGACCACTGCCGTATTGGGTTAAACCTCCCATTAAGCTGCTCAAAAATGCAAATACAAGTATTGCGTAGGTAGGAGGCGCTCCAAGCCCTATAGCCGCCATTAAAAAAGCAGGGTACATCGCTCCAACATGGGCCGTATTACTCGCAAAAAAGTAATGAGAATAAAAATAAACCAAAACCAAAACTAAGAAAGCGGGAATCCAACTCATGCCATGTACAAAACCCACAAATTGATGGCTAAGCCAAGGTGTGAAGCCAAGTTTATTTAAAAAAGTCGCCATCATAATAAGTGATGCAAACCAAATAAATGTATCCCAAGCACTTTTTTCTGTGATCACATCTTGCCAATTAAGAACATCTAGCACAAGAAGTAACGAGAGGCCGATCATTGCGGCAACCGTTGCATCCATATGAATCAAACTACCTAAAACCCAAAGAGCAATAAGCAGAGCAAACACAGTGAGCATGAGCCACTCATTTTTTTCTAGTTTGCCCATTTCTGCAAGTTTCTTTTTTGCGAGTTCTGGGGCGTGGGGTGTTTTCTTAATCGAAGGGGGGTAAATCATATAAACAATTAAAGGCATTAAAATTAGACTAATTAAGCCCGGAACAATCGCTGCAATGGCCCACGTGCCCCAAGAAATTGAATACCCAGCCTCTTCGGTGAGACCTACCAGAAAGGGGTTTGCTGCCATACCCGTTAAAAACATAGCGCTTGTAATCGTAGAACCTTGGTAGGCAACTGTCATCAAAAAAGACCCAATGCGTCTAGAAGTTCCAAGAGAGGGTTCACTGCCAAAAGATTTTGCAAGTCCTTGCACAACGGGATAGATGACGCCTCCAGTTCTAGCTGTGACACTTGGAATGGCAGGACTTAAGAAAAGTTCACTCAAAAGCAAACCGTAACTTAAGCCGAGCGTTCTTTTACCAAAAAGGGAAACGAAGTAGTAGGCGATGCGACTGCCAAGACCTGTTTTGATAAATCCCCTTGAGATAAAGAAGGCAAAGACAACGAGCCAAGCGATGGGGTTATGAAACCCAGAGAGTGTTTCTTGAAGAGAAAGAGTGTGCGTCAGTGTAGCAACACTCATCGAAATAATAACAAGAGCCCCGATAGGAAGGGGTTTTAAAATAATACCAATTATTGTTGCCATAAAGATGGCAAGAAGATGCCACGCTCTTGGATCAACAGCGCTTGGATGGGGAGAAAACCAAATTCCCACAGCGATTAGAACTACAACTAAAAAGAGTAGGGTTTGTTTTTTATTCACGTAATTACCTAGTTTAGGGAGAAAGGATCGTAATTTCCTTGCCATTTTTCCATTTCCGTTACGGAATCTTCGATCAATTCAGCCTCTTCGTAAAGGGTAAACAAGTGCGTCTCTTTATCTTCAGCTAAAATCGTAGCTACAAACTCTAAGGAAATAAAGGAGGAGTCGATGAGGTTGTCATCAAAAGCCTTTTTAATCGACGAGTAAAGCTCCTCGGGATAGAGGTTACAGGAGCTGGCGATAAGGTGGTCCCATACAAAAGAAGGAGTGCGCTCCAGTTTATTTTCAAAGAGGTCTTTAAAATAATCAATAAGCACGCCTCGAGAAAGGGTGCCGCACCCAACAAGCGTAACAAGTGTGGCTTGGCATGCAGCTCTCACATATTCATTTGCTAAAGGATTTTCAATTAAATCCATTAAGGGTTGTATATGCGTTCCGCAGACGCTGGCAAAAATACGATTGAGATCTTCTGTTAAAACATCCCCTGCAATTGCATGAGGACTCTCTCCCTCAAGAGAAAATAATTTTAAGATAAGTGGAAAAGCTCGTTTTTCACGAAATTGCGCCAAAAGATACAACGCATAGAGGTGTCCCTGGTAGTTATCATCTTCAATTACTTCATCCACTCTTTCGATAACATCCTCTAAAATGGCAAGAAGATGGGGAGTGATCTGTTCTCTTTTGATAATTGCGGCTTCAACTGCCTCTCGGGGAAATTCTCCAAGATCATAAGCAAGCTCTTCTAAGATATGTGCTGTTTCCATAAGTATTCGCGTTTATACACAATCCATACTTTTTTTGGCTCGACTTTCTCGAGGTGGGGGGCTAATATGAGCAGCTTTCCAAAAATGGAGGGTAAAAGATGCGAACACTATTATTAATGTTTGGGGTTGTGGCCCTTTTATGTGGCTGTCAATCAAAGACACAAGAGGATAATTCTATGACAAGACCAACCGTTACAATTCGAACTAACAAAGGAGACATTCAGTTAGAGCTATATGCCGATAAAGCTCCTGAAACAGTCAAAAACTTTTTGAAGTACACAGATGAAAAGTACTATAGCGACACTGTATTTCATCGCGTAATCGATGGATTTATGATTCAGGGAGGGGGACTAACCGCCGATCTAAAAGATAAACCTACACACGCTCCTATTCGCAATGAAGCTGATAACCGCGTCCAAAACAAGAAAGGCACTGTGGCGATGGCTCGAACCTCTGAGGTTCATTCAGCCTCTTCCCAGTTTTTTATTAATATAGCGGATAATGACTTTTTGGATTACCGCAACCCCACGCCCAATGGTTTTGGCTATTGTGTTTTTGGAGAGGTCATCTCTGGAATGGATGTAGTTGATACGATCAAAGCGAGTAAAACAACGACTAAAAACGGGCATCAGGATGTGCCTGTTGAAACCATTAAAATTTTAGAAGTCGTTCGTGACTAAGTGACAAGCTGCAAAGTGCCCCTCCGCTATTTTTTTCCAGGGAGGGGCTTTTTTATGGCATTTTTCTATTGCGAGAGGACATCTGCTTGAAAAAGGGCACCCTTTAGGAGGGTGGAGGGAGTTTGGAATCTCACCCGCAAGCACAATTCTTTTTCTTTTTTGCTCGATTGCAGGGTCGGGAATAGAAGAAAGAAGCGCCTGAGTATAAGGATGTTTTGGATCTGCATAGAGCTTATCACTTGGGGCAAGTTCCATCAACTGCCCTAAATACATCACAGCCACTCTATCTGAAATATATTTGACCATCGAAAGATCGTGGGCAATAAAGAGGTAGGTGAGTCCCATTTTCTTCTGTAAACTTTTAAGTAAATTGACAATTTGCGCTTGTATCGAAACATCTAATGCAGAAATGGGTTCATCACAGATAATAAAATCAGGTTCGACAGCCAAAGCTCTTGCTATTCCAATCCGTTGACGCTGCCCTCCACTAAACTCATGCGGAAAGCGACTCATATGGTTTTCGTTGAGCCCAACGAGTCTTAAGAGCTCTTTGATACGCGTCTTTCTTGCGCTCCCTTTTGCAAGTCTATGAATATCCAATGGCTCACCGATAATTTCCTGCACAGTCATGCGAGGATTTAAAGAAGCATAGGGGTCTTGAAAAATAAATTGCATTTTTCGACGCACCTGCTTCATCTCATTATCAGAAAATGTCGATAAGTCGTCTCCATCAAAGAGAACTTTTCCGGAAGTGAGGGTATGCAGACGGATTAAAGTGCGCCCCACAGTTGATTTCCCACATCCACTTTCGCCCACAAGACCCAAAGTCTCTCCTTTAAATATTTGCAGACTTAAATTTTGAACAGCTTGTAGATTATTTTTTCCGATCTTAAAAGATTTAGAGATATTTTGAATTTCAACGAGTACTTTGTTCATCTTTCCTTTTCAGCCAGCAGCCAACTTGGTGCTTTTGTTCTATAGTTTCTAGGGGAGGATTTTTGAGAGCGCAAATACGCATAGCGTAGTCACAGCGAGCACAAAAGGCACAACCTTGCGGAGGATTAAGTAAGTTAGGTGGCGTTCCGTCGATAGGAATGAGCTTATTTTCACTTTTCATATGCAAACTGGGCACGGAGCGCAAAAGACCGTGCGTATAAGGATGACGAGGAGTCTTAAAGATTTGTTTGACGGTTCCCGATTCCACCACTTTGCCTCCATACATCACAATTACACGATCACAGGTACTCGCTACCACTCCCAAATCGTGCGTAATCAAAATAATACTTGTGCCTAGCGTAGACTGAATTGTTTTCATTAAATCAAGAATTTGCGCTTGGATTGTGACATCAAGAGCTGTTGTGGGCTCATCAGCAATCAAAAGCTTTGGTCGACAAGCTAAGGCAATAGCAATGACAACTCTTTGCCGCATCCCACCACTAAAAGCATGGGGGTATTGGTTGATTCTTTTTTCTGGATCAGGGATTCCAACAAGCTTTAAAAGTTCTACTACTTGCTGCTGAGCAACTCGGGGTTTGAGTTTATGATGTTTAATAAGCCCTTCCATGATCTGTTTACCCACTCGCATGGTAGGATTTAAAGAAGTCATAGGGTCTTGAAAAATCATGCTGATTTCTTTACCCCGTACTTTTTCCATCTCTTTTTTAGATTTTTTAAGTAAATCTTCTCCTTCTAGCAAAACCTGTCCACCTTCCACTATTCCAGGGGGGGTGGGGATTAAGCGCATGATGGATTGAGCTGTGACACTTTTGCCACATCCCGATTCTCCAACAATTGCAACAGTTTCACCCTCATAAACTTCAAAAGAAACATCTCTAACAGCTTGCACCTTTCCTAAGTAGGTGCGGAAGGAAACGGATAAATTTTGTACTTTTAAAAGAGACATTATTTCCTCAACTTTGGATCTATAGAGTCCCGCAGCCCATCTCCAACAAGATTAAAAGCTAACATAGTGATGCTGATAAAAAGAGCCGGAAAAAAAAGTCTCCACGGATAGTAGCGTAGAGCGGGTAGCCCATCGCTCGCCATCGTTCCCCAGCTTGCCATGGGCGCTTGCACCCCAAGTCCTAAAAAGCTTAAAAAAGCTTCTGTAAAAATAGCTACGGGGATCGTGAGAGTCATTGTCACAATAATAGGTCCCATTGCATTTGGGATAAGGTGCTTAAATAAAATTCTAAACTGTCCGGCCCCCAAAACTTGAGCCGCTTGAATGTATTCCTGTTCTCGAAGTTGCAACAACTGACCACGAACAATCCGTGCCATCCCAATCCACCCTGTGATGGTCAAAGCGATTAAAATAGGAATTAAACCAGACCCCATCACAACCATGAGCATGATCACAACTAATAGATAAGGAATGGCATAAAGGATGTCTGCTGTTCGCATCAATAAGTTATCGATCTTTCCACCCAAAAGAGCAGCTACTCCACCCCAAAGCACTCCAATAAAAAGATCGATCAAGGCGGCACAAATTCCCACAAAAAGTGAAATGCGTGCCCCCCAAGCCGTTCGCGTGAACATATCTCTACCCAAATCATCCGTTCCAAACCAAAACTGTTTTGAGGGAGCCATATTTTTAAGAGGCAAGTTAGTTTCATAGTAAGGATGGTTGCTGACAAGGGGGCCTACGATAGCAAAAATCGCAAGAAGTATTAGGATAAATAACCCTGCAACAGCCACGGTATTGAGCCTAAATCGATGCCACACATCTTGCCAGAAACTCAAAGAGGGGTTCAAAATCTCTTCTTTAAGACCGACTTCTTTTGTCAGGGGAAGAAATAAATCAGGATCAATATCTAAACTCATGAACGGTCCTGTGCTAATTTAATGCGTGGATCGACCCACCCATAAGTCAAATCGACAATAAAAATTGCGGATAGAAGAATCAAGCTATAGAACACTGTAATGCCCATAATCACCGTGTAATCTCGGTTGGTAATGCTATTGATAAACCACTGCCCAAGCCCTGGAATACCAAAGATTTTCTCGATAATAAAGCTGCCTGTTAGAATATTTGCCGTTAACATTCCAAGATAGGTCACAACAGGTAAAATCCCATTTCGCAGTGAATGCTTGATCATCACAGCAGTGTCACTCAAACCTTTTGCTTTAGCTGTTTTAATATAATCCATCGAGAGAACTTCAACCATATTTGCCCGCGTAAGACGCGCAATAAAAGCCGTCGGCAAAGCAGCTAAAGAGATTGCTGGCAAAATAGACTGCTGAATTGTTCCCCATCGAGCCACCGGAAACCAATCGAGCTTTATGGAGAAAATATATTGCAAAAAGGCTGCTAAAATAAAACTCGGCACAGAAATACCCACAACAGATATCAACATGGAACTGTAATCTTGCCATTGATTCTGCTTTAAAGCGGCGATGGTTCCAAATAACACCCCAAAACTGATCGCTATAAACATCGCTTCCAAACCAAGCGTCGCTGAGATAGGAAATCCACTTTTGATAATGTCATTGACCGTGCGCGTCTTGTACTTAAAAGAGGGGCCTAAATTCCACGTTACAACAGACTTAAGATAACTGACATACTGAATATACCACGGGTCATTGAGCTTATAATGTTCATAGAGAGCATCTAGCACCTCTTTAGGCAATGCTTTTTCTTGAGTGAAGGGGTCTCCAGGAATCGCTTTCATTAAAAAAAATGTCACTGAAATAATGACAAAGAGGGCCAAAAGATTCATGAAAAAGCGTTTTATAATATAGGTTGTCATCGGTTGATATACGCTTTTTTAAAGTTTGCCATTCCAAGACGTGATATTTGCACGCCTTCTACATGAGGTTTTTTTAAGTACCAGCATCGAATAAAATGAATAGGAATGACGGGCATCTCGGACAAAAAGAGTTCTTCTGCTTGCTTTAGGTATTCGAAACGTTTATCTAAGTCAAGCTCATGATCGGCATTATCCAAACAAGCGATATAATCGGGATGCTCCCAACCCGTTTCATTCTGCCCGCCAATGAGAGGATCGTCTCGAAATTTAAAAGGAGTCAAAAAGCTAATGGGATCACAATAATCACCCAACCACCCCATACGAGCTATCTCGTAGTTTTGTTTATTAACCTTAGAAAGGTAAACCTTCCAATCACAATGTTCTAGCTCGATTTTGATTCCTAAAACGTTGTGCCATTGTTGTTGGATCGCTTGTGCAGTTTTTTGGTGCTCACGACTTGTGTTGTAACTCAAGGTGAGACTAGGAAAATCTTTAAGTTGTAAGCCGAGTTCTTCAAGTCCTTTTTGTAAAAAGGCTTGCGCTTTTTTCTGATCATTATCTTCAAAACAAAGTTGAGAGCCACCCCACCCCTTCATCGAAGGAATGATCGAAAGAGCTGGCATTTGTTTAGCTTGGGTAACATGATCTACGATCTCTTGACGATTAATTGCATACGCTAAGGCTTTACGGATATTTATATTATTTAGAGGGAAAACATCTGTATTGATTTTATAATAGTAAACAGCAAGTGCTTCATAACTATCTGCAAGATTTTGTTCGATAAGTTGTGATATGAGATCACCTGAAACAGAGGAGAGAGGGAACCCCCACCAATCGAGCTCATTCATCTCAAACATATAAAATTCAGTTGTAATATCTTCAATCATCGCCAATTGTATAGTTTCTAATCGAACAACATCCGCATCCCAATAGAGAGGATTTTTTTGTACAATAATTTCGTTTTCGTGATCCCATTTTTGAAGCATAAAGGGACCATTACAGGCAAATTGAGAGCCCGCTTCAGCAGCCCATTCAGAATTGAGTAGGTCTACCTTTTTATTCACGGGAAAATAAGTGGGGAACGCCGTGAGTTCTAAAAAATAAGGGGCTGGGTGTTTGAGTTTTACCTCAAGGGTTCTCTCATCAAGGATGTGAACGCCTAGAGCTTCAATAGGCAGCTTTCCTGCTTTAATTTCAAAGGCGTTTTCAATCATATAGAGTTTATCGGCAAAAATAGAGGGATAAGCGGGATCAAGTATTTTTTGCCACGCGTACACAAAATCCTCAGCTTCAACTTTATCTCCATTTGACCAGTGCGCCTCCCGAAGCGTGAAGAGATAGGTGAGTCCATCTTCAGACACGGTGATTGTTTCAGCTGCAGCAGGATAAGGGGTATGATTTTCATCGATGCTAGTGAGTCCTTCAAAAAGCATCTGAATCACATTCATTGAGGTTGAGTCCGTGGCTTTTCTCGAATCCAATGTAGGAGGTTCGGTAAAAATATTCAGGCGCAATTTTTGAGAAGAAGGGATCTTTTTAGAATGAGAACAGGCGGAGGCTACAATCAGTAGCGCACAATATAAGAAAAATCTTGAAATCATAAAGGAAGGATACGCTATCAACTTAAAGGCGTCAACCGGGGACCCTATGCTCTGCTTTAAAATGCTCTATTTAATCAGAAGTTTCAAAAGAAAAAAAAATTACCCTCGATGTTTTCTAAAAATTAAAATATTTTTTTTCTTTTATTTTATTTAAGCTTGTATTAAGATCTCACGTAAAATTAATTTTATTGATAAGTTTTGAGTTTTTTATGAGTATTTTCCCCACTTCTTCCGACAACAAAAATACAACGCCTCCAGTCGATTTGCAGGTTAATAACCTTGATGATCCAAAAATACGGGATGTAGCTGAGCCTATCATCAACCCTAA
This sequence comes from Chlamydiales bacterium, assembly GCA_022601475.1. Classification (GTDB taxonomy): domain Bacteria; phylum Chlamydiota; class Chlamydiia; order Chlamydiales; family JAAKFR01; genus JAJACO01. Next base: position 473 of record JAJACO010000172.1, on the reverse strand, counting down.
AAAAAGAAATATGCCCTTCGGCGAACAAAAAGAAATCCCACCTAAAAAAAGAAAAATTTCCTTAGAGAATCCACCTCAAAGTGAGAAAGAAGAAATAATATCTATTCTTGATGTGTGGGTTAAACTGGGAAGTGAAAACGAACAAAGAGCTCAAGCAAAACAAGAAATTATAGATTTGCTATTTCCAAAATTTTTTATCTCCGCATTCCTGAATTCATTCAATAATTCCCTAAATCTTAGTGGACTTAACTTAAAAACCGTGCCGGATATTTTTGGCAAAAAAACTGTAATTGACAAAGTTTTTAGCATAGATTTCTCGAAAAATCAATTGTCAGGACTGCCGAAAAGTTTTGGAGATTTAAAGAATCTAAAAACACTCGACATATCTAGCAATCAATTAGAAAAGGTACCAAAAGAAATTGAGAGGTTGGATCAAATCCAAGAACTAACTTTATACAATAATCAATTAATTG
>JAJACO010000171.1 GCA_022601475.1 Chlamydiales bacterium | reverse complement strand
GTAAATGTTTGCATAGTATAATATATTTTATATCAAAAAAAAACATTTAAAAAAGGAGTTTTCATGTTCAATAATGTATTAAATTCAAGGTCTGTAGATCTCTATTCACCAACCCTTTCTAAAAAAAGACCAATCTCAGAAGTAAGTGATGATTTTGAGGATCGAGTTGGAGGGTTAGCTAATCCAGTCTTAGAGGTGGCGCAAAAGGATACGAATGTAGTTCCACTATCAAAAAAAATAAAAACTACAGAAATGGTTGATACTGATGAAACGATGGAGATTACAGATCCAAGGGCCAAGGGGCTACTTGAGGCAATTTGTGATAAAGGGCTTCAAAAAGTTCTAATAGAAGTAGAGAATCACAATACAATAAACGAAATGATTATTAAGGTGCTTACGACAATTCACTCAATTGATTCCAATACACCCATTCTTCAGTCAATAAATCCAGAGGTTAGAGATGCTAATTTTTATGAAATAGGAATGAAAAATGCTATAAAGATATTAAATTTTGTTCAGGAAATTGAGAATCAATATCCTGGGCATTCTCAACAATTTGCAAGTGAGATCTTAAATTCACCAGTTGAAGCGGAATCTATGAATTCAGAAGAGTTGTTAGTAGGTATGGCTGATCTTAGTCAGGCACTGGAGGACTTTTCGTGGTAAGGATGTTTTTTGAGAGAAGTTGTTTAACTTCTAGATCATTCACCTGGTCAAATTGTTCATAAAATTGTCCCACAGCATAAAAAGTGGAAGGAGCTTCTAAGCAGATAGCTTCTTCCACAAGTTTTCTCACACGTTCAAGGGTGTTTGGGGGAGCTACGGGAACTGCTAAGATGAGTGTGCGAGGATTTTCGACTCGAATACTTTTGAGTGCAGCAAGCATAGTAGAACCTGTTGCAAGTCCATCATCCACAACAATGACAGTTTTATCTTTTAAGTTTAATGGCTGACGATGATTTCTATAGTCGTAAAGGCGTCTTTTGGCTTCTTGGGTTTGTTTTTCAAGAGCAGTTTTAAGATATCCTTCTGAGACTCCAAGTTCTGTGATCAGTTTATAATTAAGAATACCTTCGCCCGTTTCTGTAACCGCTCCAATGGCAAGTTCTGGATTAAAGGGAGCGCTGATTTTTCGTGGACAGACAATATCAAGAGAGAGGTGCAAGTATTTAGCAACCTCATATCCCACAACTACCCCTCCGCGTGGAAGGGCTATTATAAGCGTGTCTGCAGCGTTCTTAAATTTTTCTAAAGCTTGGGCCAGTTTTTGTCCCGCTTCTTTACGATCTCTAAAGGGCATTTGAATAGCTCAGTTTATCTATTTTTCTTAATCTATCAAATAGAAATTTAAAATTCGATAGGTGTATTATAAAGAAATGGGGGAGTATTGGTACAAAGAAGCGATCATCTATGAACTGCACGTGAAGTGCTTTTATGATAGTTCAGGAGATGGATGTGGGGATTTTAAGGGGCTCACTCAAAAACTTGATTATTTACAAGAGCTTGGTGTCACTGCAATTTGGCTTTTACCCTTTTATCCTTCACCTCTTAAAGATGATGGGTATGATATCAGTGATTACACCGATGTCCACCCTCAATATGGAGAAATTAAAGACTTTAAGGAGTTTTTGTACCAAGCGCATAGCCGTGGACTCAAAGTGATCACTGAGCTTGTGATTAACCACACATCAGATCAACACCCTTGGTTTCAGAGAGCGAGGAAAGCTGCAAAAGGTTCGAATGAAAGAGATTTTTATGTGTGGAGTGAGCAGCAGGAGCTATATAAAGAGGCGCGCATTATTTTTCAGGACTTTGAGGCTTCTAACTGGACGTGGGACAGAGAGCTCCAAAGTTATTACTGGCATCGATTTTACTCTCACCAGCCCGATTTAAATTTTGAAAATCCCGAGGTGCACAAAGCTCTTTTTCAGAAGATGAGCTTTTGGCTTAAAATGGGTGTGGATGGAATGCGTTTGGATGCCATTCCGTATTTATATGAGCAGGAGGGGACTAATTGCGAGAATCTCCTTCAAACTCATGAATTTTTAAAGAAGCTGCGCACTCATGTAGATGAGAATTTTAACGATCGCATGTTGCTTGCCGAAGCCAATCAGTGGCCAGAGGATGCAGCTAAGTACTTTGGGGAGGGAGATGAGTGCCAAATGGCTTTTCATTTTCCTGTGATGCCTCGTTTATTTATGGCTATTCATCTTGAAGATTCTTTGCCGATTGTTGAGATCATGGGGCAAACGCCACAGATCCCAGAAAATTGTCAGTGGGCTTTGTTCTTGCGCAATCACGATGAGCTAACCTTAGAAATGGTTACGGATGAAGAGCGCGATTATATGTTCCGTGTGTATGCACATGATCCGCAGGCGCGTGTGAATCTAGGAATTCGGCGCAGGCTAGCTCCTTTGTTAAAAAATGATCGTCGTAAAATTGAATTGATGAACGTGCTTCTATTTTCATTAAATGGAACGCCTGTTTTGTATTATGGCGATGAGCTGGGCATGGGAGATAATATTTATTTGGGAGATCGCAATGGAGTGAGAACCCCGATGCAGTGGAGCAATGATAGAAATGCGGGTTTTTCAAGAGCAAATCCCCAACAGCTCTATTTACCTCCGATTATTGACCCGGAATATCACTACGAAACAGTGAATGTAGAAGCGCAATTAAATAACCCCTATTCTCTTTTGTGGTGGACTAAGCAGTTAATTTCTTTGCGTAAGCGCTTTAAATCTTTTAGCTATGGAACGACCAATTTTTTGCAAGTTGAGAACCGTAAGGTACTTGTTTTTTTTCGGGAGTATGAAGATGAATTGATCATGATTATCACCAATCTTTCCCGTTTTGCGCAGTATGTGGAGCTCGATCTACAACATTATAATGGATATAAAGTTGTTGAGATGTTTTCTGGAGAGAAGTTTCCCTCTATTGGAGAGCTCCCTTACTTTTTGACTTTGGGTCCTTATGGATACTATTGGTTTTCTCTTGAAAAACAGCCTGAAAAAAGTTTGCTTGAGCAAATTGATCTTAAGCGAGAAAAGCAGGTGGCTGAAATTGCTTTTAAAGGAGATGTGGAAAAGCTTTTTTATTCTCAATCTCGCTCTTTGCTTGGATCTACGGTTAAGAAATATCTCTATAAAAGAAGTTGGTTTCGCCCCTTCTTGACAAGTCTTGATCGCACAAAGATTTGTATTTCAGATCACCTTGTTCTCGCAAAAACGAGCAAGCATAAAATTCATGTGCTCTTTGTAGAAATTGTTCTTACAACAGGGGTTGTGCATCATATCCCTCTTTTTTTAGCGCATTATGGAGGAGAGACGGCTAAGGGTAAGCTTGATTTTAGTCCCGAGACGATTGTTGCTAAAATTGTTCAGGGTAAGAGCGACAGTGTGATTGTGGATGTTGGGATGGACCCTGATTTATCTAAAGAGTTAATGCAGATGATTCAGGAGCAGAAAAAAATCAAAGGAGAGAGCGGAGAGTTAAAAGGGAAAAAGTTGCCTCTAATTCATGAAAACTTAGATCGTTTTCCAAGTATTGAGTCGGGATGGATTTTTAGGAAGGAAGGGGTGATTCTTACACCGCTCCAAGATGGGGTATTGAAGGTGTTCTCTCGTATTGAAGAGGGAATGCATTTGGATGTAGAAATGCGTCTATTTCTTTCAAAGCAAGCCGAATTTAAGGCGTATCTCCCTCTTTTGGGGTATATCGAATATACAAGCCCTGATAAAACATCTCTAGCTATTGCTGAAGAGGTGGTTTCGCATCGGGCAGAATATAACGCAAAAATTCTCTCGATTGAGGCAGCGCATCGCTTTTTAGTGCGGATGGAAGCGATGCAAGAGCCGCTTAATGAAGAGATATTACTTCCTAAAAACACGCTGATGGATCTCGCTTATGGAGAATTAGATCCCGAGTTACGCCGTCTGTTAGAAGATCATCCGGAGGTTTCGCATCTACTCGGAGAGACAACAGCTGATTTTCATCGCGCCATGCACTCCAATCATGAAGATTCAAATTTCTCACCTCTTAAATTCACCTTATTTTATCAGCGCTCAATGTATCAAACCATCCGCCGAAAGATAGGATTGGCATATGGAAAGTTAAAATCTCTCTATCCCACACTGGATGAAAATTCACAAAAAAAAGTAAATATTCTTTTTTCGCACCATGAACACATCATAAAAAAACTGCATATCTTGCCTCATCACAAGTTTTACGCAGAAAGAACGCGCTATCACGGTAATTTTGTCCTCGAAAATTTGCATTACACAGGCAAAGAGTTTTTAATCGCTAATTTTGAAGGAAATCCCAGTTACAGCTATACAGAAAGACGTTATAAGCGCTCACCGCTCTTAGATGTGGCTTCGATGCTTTTTTCCATTGCAGAGACAAGTTTTGAAGCTGTTGAGAGGTTACAGGCAAGAGGATTGATAGCGGAGGGTGATCTAGATCAGATGCACAAGTATGCCCATGTATGGGCGATGTGGACAGGCTCTTCTTTTTTGCGAGCGTACCTGCTCAAAGCAGGAGAGTATCAAATACTTCCCTCTAGTCAAAAAGAAATCGATTTTCTTCTTGGTGTATTTTTGTTAGAACGGTGTATGGAACATTTAGCAGATCCAAAAGAGAAAAAAATAAACTTCGCTATTTGGACTCTTTTGCACTGGTTGCCTATTTATGAAACATTTGAACTCTCTTAACATCCCCTCTTCTGTATATCGTCTTCAATTGAATCAAGATTTTACTCTTCAGGATGCCTTAAAAATCTTGCCCTATCTGAAAAAATTGGGAGTGGAGGGAGTTTACTGCTCGCCCTATTTTACAGCGTATAGCTCGCATGGATATGATGTTGTAAACCCCAACGAGCTGAATCCAAAAATTGGAACTCTTAAAGAGTACGAAACATTTTGTCAGCAGCTTAAAAAACTTGATCTTAAACACATTATCGATGTTGTCCCAAATCACATGGGAATGAAAGGAGGGCAAAATCAATGGTGGCAAGATGTTTTAGAAAATGGACCTCATTCAGATTTTGCTAGTTTTTTTGACATCAATTGGAATCCAGAAAAAAAAGAGCTTCAGGATCGAGTTTTGCTCCCCATTCTTGGAAGTCCCTACGGTAGAGCGCTTGAAAATCAAGAAATTCGACTGAACTATCTACGGGGGAGATTTTTTTTCGATTACTGCGGAGATCCGTTACCGGCGAATCTAGAAAGTTATGCGATGATCTTAGAGACAGGTTTGGACTTGCTCAAAGAAAAGCTTCCTATCAAGCACCCTGATTGGATCGAATATCAACAGATTCTGGAGCTTTATCAGTTTTTGCCAAGCGGAGGAGAAGAAAGGGCGTTAAAAAAGCAAGAAGGCGAAATGCGACTAGATGCTCTTATTACAAAGTCTACAAAGATAAACAAGCACATAGATTTGATTCTAAGCATGTATCAAGGGAAAAAGCGGCAAACAAACTCCTTTGATCTGCTCGACCGCTTACTTGAGGCACAAGTTTACAGACTCTCCTACTGGCGTGTTGCCAATCACGAGATCAATTACCGCAGATTTTTTAATATTCATGAGCTTGTGTCGATTCATATCGAAGAAGCAAAAGTGTTAGAAAATCACCACAAATGGCTATTTGAGCTTTTGCAAACTGGACATATTCAAGGAATGAGAATCGACCACCCAGATGGCCTGTACGATCCAACAGGCTATTTTGAGAGCTTAAGAGAGCGCTTTGAGGTGCTCACGGTTGTTGAAAAAATACTCGATCGTAATGAAAAGCTTTCCGAATCTTGGAAGGTGGAGGGAACTGTGGGGTATGAGTATCTTAATCTTTTGAATGGAGTGTTTGTACAACAGAAATCCGAAAAGCAAATCACTGAAATTTACAGTGATTTTATTGAACAAATAGAAGAATTTGATGAGATAGTTTACCGATCCAAAAAACTTTTTACCGACTATGAGATGGTCTCAGAGGTGAAGGTTTTAGGATTAAAACTCGACCGATTATCTGAGACAAACCGTGAATATCGCGATTTTACCAGGCACGATTTAACAAAAGCTTTAGCTGAACTAATTGCCTGTTTTCCAGTTTATCGCACCTACATCGCACCTGCCGGAAGTGTGAGTAAAAGAGATAGGATCTATATTCAAGCCGCGATTGAAAAAGCTAAAAAACGCGCGTTTGATCTCGACGCTTCTATTTTTGATTTTCTTGAAAAAGTGCTGCTTTTAAAACTCAAAACAAGTCCGTATCAGGAGCAAAAGTACCGAGAATTTGTGCTTCAGTTTCAGCAGTTAACGGGACCTATTATGGCTAAGGGATTTGAAGATACCGCCTTTTATCTCTACAATAGGTTCATTTCATTGAACGAGGTGGGGGGAGACCCTCCACATTTTGGATACTCGATAGCTGATTTTCATAAGGCTAATTTAGAAAAAAAGGAGAAGTGGAGCCTTGGATTTTTAAGTACATCTACTCACGACACTAAACGAAGTGAAGATGTGCGCATGCGCCTCAATGTATTGAGCGAAATGCCTGAACGCTGGAAGCTTGAAGTGCAAAAGTGGACTCAGCTCAATCGGGAGCATAAAAAAGAGGGGCCTTCTTTGAATACCGAGTATTTTATTTATCAGACTCTATTAGGAGTTTGGCCCAAATTTAAAGAAAACCATTCTGCTCTTTGTCAAAGGATTTGGTCGG
>JAJACO010000170.1 GCA_022601475.1 Chlamydiales bacterium | reverse complement strand
TCGTCTTTCAGGCAAACGCAGTGTCTTCATAATGGGTATAATCTTAACTACTTATCCTGCCCGCTGTCAGACGGATCCTGTTAGTAGATCAGTTCAATCGCATTCTTGCAGGAGCTTGAGGAACGCTCGATAAAAAAGAGCTAGGCGCTACGCTTTTGCTCCTTATTTAAAAATCATTGAAGATTAGGCAGGGACTCAGTTTTCTAACTGAGCCTGCGGAGAGAAAAAATATGGGTCTTGATGGACTCGAACCATCGACCCCCTCATTAAAAGTGAGGTGCTCTAACCAACTGAGCTAAAGACCCATTATTCAAACAAAAAAAACTTGACCCCAAGGGGATTCGAACCCCTGTTATTGGAATGAAAATCCAGTGTCCTAGACCTGACTAGACGATGGGGCCAATCAGTGCCAAGATTTTACATATCCACGTATTTAAACGCAATCGACATTATGGCTTGGCAAGATGGAAAATGTCAAATTGTTGTGATTTCTTTTTCTTTATCTTCAGCAAGCCCATCCGCTATTTTACAGTACTTGTCTGTAAGCTCTTGAATTCTCTTTTCTGTTTTTTTCATCACATCTTCGGCAACATCTCCGTCTGCTTTTTGCTTACGAATGGTATCATTGCCATCACGACGTGCATTGCGGATTCCAACTTTTGCCTCTTCGCATTTTTTGCGCGCGAGCTTGACCATTTCGTTACGTACGTTCTGATCCATTTCAGGTACTTTAAGACGTACAACATTGCTATCAACGACCGGTTGCATATTAAGATTTGCAGCTTCAATCCCTTTTGCAATCGCATGCACATTGCCAGCATCAAACGGTGTAATGAGAATTTGTCTCGGTTCGGGTACAGAGATTGAGGCGACATCTTGCAGCCGCATCTTAGCGCCATATACCTCGAGTGTGACAGTTTCAAGGATAGCTGGGTTAGCACGGCCTGTGCGTAGACCTTTGAGTTCTTGCTTGAGATGATCAAGCGCTCCTTGCATCATTTTTTCAGTGTCTTTGATTACATCCATTATTCTTGTCCTTTTATAGTAGATTAAGTTTAAAATGATACAGATTTGTACTAGATTTCAAAGTCAGAATAAGGCCGGAGTTCGACGTTGACCATTGGTGGTCAATGAGAACGAGGACAATTTCTGGCGAAGAAAGGGAGTGCAAATCTGTATCATTTTAAATTTAATCTACTATGTGACTAAGGTTCCAACAGTTTGGTCTGAGAGCGTTTTGAGGAGAGAGTTTTCATAAAAATTAAATACTCTTATGGGAATATTTGCCGACATGCATAGCGTGATAGCCGAGAGGTCTAAAATGCCCAGTCCCTGCTCCAAAACTTCTTGATAGGTGATGGAGGTGTATTTTTTTGCTGCGGGCTCTTTGCGAGGATCTTTGTCATAGATGCCATCGACATGTGTTGTCGCTTTGAGTAAAATATCGGCATGAATTTCGCAAGCGCGGAGAGCTGAGGTTGTATCTGTTGTAAAATAAGGGTGTCCGGTGCCTCCAACAAAAAGGACGATATAGCCTTTTTTAAGATAGCGCATTGCTTTATCCCACTGGTACTTTTCGGCGACTGTAGGGCAATCTAAAGCAGATAAAACGCGCACCTCGCAACCAGCTCTAGAGAGTGCTTGAGAAAGAACGGTGCCATTAATGAGGGTGGCAAGCATGCCTACATGGTCAGCGGGAGTGCGTTCCATTCCCCACGCATCGCTTTGTTGGATGCCACGAAAGATATTCCCTCCGCCGATCACAACACCCACCTCAACTCCGTTTTGCTGCAGCTCTTTGATGTTTGCAGCGACGTTTGCAGCAGCTTCTTGAGAAGCGCCAAACGGGAGATCGCCCATAAGGGCTTCTCCCGATATTTTCAGCAAAACGCGGCGATAGGGGGGCATGTTTACTCTCCCACTCTCCAACGTAAAAATTGGGTCAGTTTCAAAGGTTTTCCAATTTCTTTTCCACGTTTTTCAACTAGCTGAGCGATGGTAAGATCGGAATCTTTGATAAAGTGCTGATTGAGTAAGCAAACTTGATCAAAATAGGCGCGGAGCTTACCTGCAAGGATTTTTTCGATGATATTTTCAGGTTTCCCTTTGATTTGAGCGGCAGCAATTTCTCGCTCATGGGCAATCACTCTTTCGGGAACTTCATCTTGGCTTAAGTATTCAGGTGATTCTGCTGCAATATGCATGGCAATGTCTTTTGCCATAGACTCTTCTCCGCTTGCTCCCGCAATTTCAACTAAAGTGACAAGCTTGCCCCCCAAGTGGGAGTAAACAGCCAGCGAACAGTCACTCTTTTTTGGAAAGAGTTCAATTTTGCGAATTTGGATGTTTTCACCCAAGCTCTGCATAATTGTAGCACGGTATTCATCGATTGTAAGGTTTTGATCCTTAGAGTATTTCTGCGCCGAAAGATCTGCAACATTTGCAGGAGATGTTTGGCACACCTCATCGGCTAAATTTTGTGCAAAATTCTGGAACCCTTCGTTTTTTACAACGAAGTCTGTTTCCGCATTGATTTCAATAAGAATGAGTTGCTTCTCGTTTTCAGAAAATTTGATGCATCCTTCGTTGGTTGAGCGTCCCTCTTTTTTGACGGCAGATGCGATACCTGCTTTACGCAAATTTGCGATTGCGAGCTCGATATCGCCGCAAGCTTCCTGAAGCGCATCCTTACATTTTGCCATTCCCACGCCTGTGCGTTCGCGAAGTTCTTTTACGAGTTGAGCTGTGATTTGAGTCATTAAACAGCCCCCTCTTGTAGTTTTTCTAGTTCTTCTTTGGAAATTGTTGTTGGCTTGTCATCTTCGGTTTCAATGGCCACATTCATTTGATTTTTCTTGTCAATCGCGGCTTGTGCAAGCGCCTGAACGATCAACTTAACGCTTTTTAGAGCGTCATCATTACAAGGAATGACATGATCAATGGGATCGGGGTTGCAGTTTGTATCTACAAGAGCGAGTATTGGGATTCCCAATTTTTTAGCTTCTGCAACTGCAATGTGCTCATTGCCTGGATCGACGATGACTAAGAGCCCTGGAAGCTTGCGCATAGCGCGGATACCAGAAAGGTTGCGATCGAGCTTGATTTGGTCTTTAGTGAGTAGAGAGAGTTCTTTTTTGGTGAGGCCATCCCCGCCGCTAGAGACTTGGTGTTCGATTTTCTCAAGTGTTTTGATCGATTTGCGAATCGTTGTCATGTTGGTGAGCATACCGCCGAGCCATCTTTCGCATACATAGTATTCGCCACACGCTTCTGCGCTTTCACGCACGACAGCGGAGGCTTGTTTTTTGGTGCCTACAAAGAGGATGGATTTGTGCTGAGCGACAGTCTCTTCGACAACTGTAATGGCTTCTTTAAGTAAGTGTAGCGTTTTTGCAAGGTCGATGATGTATAGACCGTTGCGAACGCCGAATACGAAGCGTGCCATCTTCGGGTTCCAACGTCGTTTTTGGTGCCCAAAATGAGCTCCAGCTTCTAGTAAATCTTTAACAGATAGATCTTTTTTCATGCCCAAGCCTTGTTCCTTATGTTAACGCGGCATCCCGACCTATAGCGGGGATTTCGGTCTTGGTTAAAATTAAATTTATAAAGAAAATGAGCGCCTGATCAGAATCGAACTGACACAGGTAGCTTGGAAGGCTACTGCTCTACCATTGAGCTACAGGCGCAACATGTCCAGGGAATATAGAATAATCGCTCTTTTAGCGCAAGTAGCTGTTTTGATTTCCAGTGGTTTTTTATGCAATAACGTCGATCAGAATTAGAATTCACCGCGGTATTAATTTTTCTTTAATATTGATAGGTATATAAAAATCAGTATAATTCTATCTTTTAACCATTGGGAGTTACATGTATTCATTAAATCAAGCTAATAATCATTCAGATTTTTCTGGATCTGTAAATCAACAAAAAGGTCAGCCGCCTAGAAAGGTTCTGAGGACCGATAAAGCCTGTCTAGTAAATTCCACAGAAGGATTTAGCCCCTTTAATGAGACATCTGTTTTCCTTCATATTCTTTCCTTTTTGGATATTGACAATCTCGGTAAATCTTGTTTCGTAAACAAATTGTGGAAACAACTTGCATCTGATAAGAGCATTTGGAATCTGCAGAGGTTTTTTCCTTCTCTCAGAGTGATAGATAAATCTGCTTGGAAAGAACATGTAGATTTAGATAAATGGAAGCTTAGTTTTAAAGGTTTAGCTTCTTTGAACAACAACGTGCTTATTCCAGAGCTGAAAAAATTCACTTCTTTGTCTATAGAAGACAATGCGGGATTTACCCTTTTGTCGGTTCCCAGCAGCCTTTGTTGCAATACACTTGTTGAGATTGCAAAATCATTGGGTCAAGAAAATACAGGGTTTTTCCGAACTGCCTTACGTGAGTCACAGTACAAAGCATGGAGTCAAGTTGCGGATACGAGTTATACCGTGCTGCTTTCGAATGAGATTCTTACGGAAAGTCTAGACCAAACTTTCGCTGAACAACAAAAGATTGTTAACGATCATGAATGTGAGATGCCAAGTCTATTAGATTTGGCTACATTAATTGTTCTTACTCAAAGGGTTGATGAAAAAAAATTATTTCAGATAAGAGCTACAAGTTGTTCAGGTGTAGATTCTGATTTGCCTATGATTTTTATGTGGGGGACCGGTGGTTTCCGCTGCTATGCGGAGAGTAGCGACACCTGGGGCTGCGCTGCTCTACGAAAATTCTAGGTCAATGGTCTCAAGCTCGAAAGTCTGATAGATTGTACCAGTTTTGAAGGAGTAAACATTTGAACATCATCAATGCGGGATAGCTTTTACCTCCAACAGGTTTGTTGTAAACCTTTGAGAGCATTTTCTCAAATGGAGCCCAGTCAATTTTTTTAATCACAGCATCGAGTACATGATGCAACTCCTGAGACCGTTGCATAACTCAAGCTTGCATCCGTTTTGGAACCTTTTTGCCCCATTTGAGAGATCTCTCTCTCGCTGTACCAATGTACTATCTTCGTTCGAGATCCCCCAACTGCCGGCC
>JAJACO010000017.1 GCA_022601475.1 Chlamydiales bacterium | reverse complement strand
TCGCCCTTCCTCGATCGCGTTGAGCGACCAAAGCGTGTTTTTCTGTTTCATTTAAGGAACTTTGATTTTTTGCCCAACGCGGATGGTGTCTGTTGAGAGGTTATTGAGTTGTTTTAAGGTTTTAATATTGGTTTTGTGGTTGAGGGCAATTTGCCCCAAAGAATCTCCTGATTGCACGGTATAGGTGCTCGATTCTCCTTCTGCATCTTCTAATATCGCCAAGATGGACTTAAAACAACTCAATAACCTCTCAACAGACACCATCCGCGTTGGGCAAAAAATCAAAGTTCCTTAAATGAAACAGAAAAACACGCTTTGGTCGCTCAACGCGATCGAGGAAGGGCGATCGATTACCTTGACGGGTTTTTTATTTCAGACAGAAGAATCAAATTGGATTTTATCAAATGAGCCCGATCTTAAAACGTGCTGTATTGGAGCTAAACACAAGCGAGAGTCGCAAATCACTCTCTTAGGCAATTTTTCAAACTATACAGAGCATTTGCCACTTAAAGTGACAGGCACTTTACATAAAAATGAAATGGGAAGCTACGCTCTTTCGGATGCGAACATCACCCAAAACATCAGCTTCCCTTATTGGACAGTGGGGATAGTAGGCTCTCTGTTGCTCGCCTTTGTAGGAATTAGACTAAAGCGTCTTCTTCTTCCTTAAAGCGATATCCCACGCCGCGTACTGTTTCAATCCAATGAAAATTAGGCCCTAACTTCTTACGCAACGCCGCGATGTGTACATCGATATTGCGATCCATGATAAAGGCATCATCATTTTGTACATCGTCCAAAAGTTGGTTACGCGTTAAAACCTTTCCACGGTTAACCAAAAAGCGACGTAAAATTCCAAACTCAGAAAGTGTTACAGGGATATATTGCTCTCTTTTGCGTAGCAAATAGCGATCCACTTCAAGAGTAAAGTCCCCAAATATGAGCGTTTTTGCCACTTTCTGAGTTTCACGTCCCCGTCGTAACACAGCCTTGATACGAGAAAACAGAATCTTCGGTGAAAAAGGCTTTGCGACATAATCATCTGCACCAAGCTCCAAACCTAAAACAACATCTAACTCCTCATTCTTCGCCGAGATAATGATCACAGGAATTGTTTTTAGCTCGGGACTGCTTTTCATTTTACGGCAAATATCTAACCCATTTTGGCCAGGTAACATGATATCAAGAACAACCAAGTCCGGTTTTTCTCTTTCTACTGCACGAAATCCATTGATTCCATCAGTTTCAACGTGCAACTTATACCCAGAGATATCAGCCTGCAACTTGATCAATGCTGCAATGTCCTCTTCATCTTCTATTAGCAAAATATTTTTCTTTTGCGTCATATGTGCCTCTCCTTGTCATAGATGTTTTCCTTCTATGATTAACACGTAGTTTTTATAATTGATATTCTTTTTTGTTCCTTCACGCAGAAAATAGTATCCTATCCAATTCGTCTTAATGAAATCTTATTATTATAATTTAATTTGCAGTAAAGCCCTTTTAAAGATAGTATGTTGTCGAACTTTAGGAAATACTTATGACTAAAAGATTTTTTCTTATCCTTTTTGTTTTTACAATCTGTGCGAGCAGCGCTCTGTGGCTCTTAAAACCTAACTCCCAAAAACAGGTTAACAAAGCACTTGGGCTGATCAAAAACCAACAGTTTACCGCCGCTCAAAGTGCTCTTGCCGTTGGTTTAAAGTCCAAATCATTGCACAAACAAGCCCTTTACAACGGCTATTTAGAGCTGGCAAAAGGGGACTACGATTCTTCCGAAAAATATTTACTCAAAGCTCAAAAAAGCGCTCGAGGCCAAAAAGAGCCGCTGCAAGAAATTTTATTAACCCGCGCCATCAACGCGTACCAACTAGGTAAAGAGCGCGAGGTTTTGGATTTAGTAGATACTGCCAATGGCTTTGGTATCGACAATCCATTTCTTGATTTTTTTAAGGGACTCGCTCACTACATCAATCACCAATACAAAGAAGCGCTCGATGCTTGGGACCACTCAATTTCTGAAACCTGCGACTCCAAACAAGAGTGGATGCAAACTGTGATTGAAAAAGCCTTTCCACACAGTTGGAGAGAGCTTCATAAAGCACATACGTTGGCAGAAAGTGGTGAAATTTTACCTAGTCGAGAGATTTTAGAACAACAAGGACACCTTTTAAAAAATCAAAATCCAGAATTACACGCTCTATCCACCCTCTTCTTAGGGTTAACTTACCTGAAAGAGGCGCAGACAATCCCCTTAGATCAAAGAGCCTCTTACTACAAACTCGCGTGTTTTTATTTTGGAAGGGCCGTAGTCCCCTCTCATTTCTCTCGTGAAAAAGAGCAGATGGTGGCTCATCTAGAAAAAGAAGCAGAGTCTTTATTTGCATCGAATGCTCTTGAGCTGAGTTTTAATTTTATTCACACCCTCGAAGCTTGGAACGCGCAAGAAGCGATCGAAAATCTTTCTGAGAGACTCACTCAAAAAATTCAAGCACATTATAGCCCCACAGGCAATCTTGTATGCGCTACGCTGCAACAAGAGTTTTTAGGATCCTCTTTTCACACACTGATCATCCAAAAGCTTCTCCACCAGATGGCCTTTGAGCTCAAACAGGGCGATCCGAGTCAGCTTTTTTCTCTCTGGTCTCTTGTAGAATCTCTTTCAACAGAACCTCATACTGCTGCCAAACAAATCGCTTCTCTCACCTCGGTTGAGATCTTTGAAACGATCAAAAAAGATTCTCAAGATCTTGCTCTAACACGTCGTTTTATTAAGTTTTGGGAACAACTTGCTCCAAACAGCCAAGAAAAACTGCGCTTAGCCAATGAACTTATCTTTCATTCAAAGCTTTTTTGGCTCAA
Organism: Chlamydiales bacterium; assembly: GCA_022601475.1. Lineage (GTDB taxonomy): Bacteria > Chlamydiota > Chlamydiia > Chlamydiales > JAAKFR01 > JAJACO01. Next base: position 1,642 of record JAJACO010000017.1, on the reverse strand, counting down.
CGAAACCCAAGAGAAAAAAGGGCAACGCTTAATGGAACTCGCCCTAGAGCTCTCCGATTTTCATCTCCAGATCCATCAAGAAATAGAGTTCTTTTTAACAAGACTCTATTCTCGGGCAGAAAATAGCAATATGATCCACAGACTCACCCTCATTCACGATGCAATGGATGTATTTCAGATCACAAGACAAGAACTTGTCTCCAAATCTACTCTTGCCAACCACCTAGCAGACGCTAATTATCTTTATACCTCACGCAATTACCAGGCAGCTAAAGCGCATGCTACATGGGTATTAAAGCGTGAACCACAAAATGAAGGCGCCCGCAAACTAGTCGGTCTATGCGCCTTTCATCTTGGAGAGTACGACAAAGCACTCAACCATCTCCAACGCCTGCGCTACCCTGATAAAAACGCAGAAAAAGCGTTGATGCTTTGCCGTATTTTTAATCCCCAAGAACCGGAAAAGCATCTTTGCCAGATCAACACAACAGAAAATTTTGTTGAAAGCGAATAATAATTTGATAGCTTAATAAAATGTGTGAAGTTATTTTCTGCGATTGGTAGTAATAGTTCTATTTAACCATGAGTACATCTGCAGCCACATTTGATAAGCACCACACCTATGAGCAAGTCGCCAAGCTCTTCCCTCCAGCACACCTTCAGTTTAACCGCCTGATTCGCTTTTCTACTCTCTTTAACCTCTTTTTTCTTTTGTTGATAAGCGCTGAAATTGGGTTATTTCTCTCCTTTTTTGCCCTGCTCGTTCAATCGACAGTTTTAGCCTTTACACTCGCTATTTTTTTTATGACACTGTTCTCCTATTTTGTACTCAAAATGTACCTCCAGGCAAAAAAACCTGATCAACTAATGGATCTCTGTGAGCACTACCTGGAGCATTGTAAACAGATCATTCGCTTCCAAGAGGGTATTCCAGAGCACCATTTTGCACTTGCCAATGCAGCGCATAAATTTGCAGCCACCTTGCATGAGAAAGAGTATACCTTCTATTTTTTCCCCTTTTTAAGATCGCTCATTCCAACTTTTGAAAAATTCAGTTGTTTTTGTCATTGGAAAGATGTGCATCGACTGAAAGAATTATTGCTAACAGAGGCTATAGAACAGCATCTAAAGGTTGTACATACAGAACCGACCAATTTAGAGATCCACGCTGCGCTTGCCAATGCATACGTGATGCTCTCCTCTTTATATGCAGATCCACGCAAATACAACGACTACGATGAAGATCGCTACGTTCCTCCTGGCCGCTGTACAGAAGAGATGCAAAATAAATTTCGCATAACAGCAGAGCGCGCCATTGAGGAGTTTAAGATTTTAAATGACTACGCTCCAGATGACCCTTGGGTGCATGTACAGCTCGCTTACTCTTATCATGATTTACAGATGCCAGAGGAAGAAATCCGAGAATACGAGATCGTACTTCGCTTGCGTCCCGATGATAAAGAAACACTCTTTAAGCTAGGAATGCTCTATTTCCAAGAGGGAATGAATGCAAAAGGTTTGCGCATTTATGAGCTATTGAAGCGGACCAATTATCAAAAGGCAGAAAGCCTCATTAAGTTTTATGGCTCCTACGAAACTTAAATCTGAGAGCGTTGCATAACTCAAGCTTGAGTTATGCAAC
>JAJACO010000169.1 GCA_022601475.1 Chlamydiales bacterium | reverse complement strand
GATGTTGATAAGTGGTGGCTAAACGGACCACAACATCAACGTAGGTGGCAAAATCGACTTGATACTTTTGCGTGCTTGTGGGATTAGCTTTTTTGAGAAGTGCTTCAAAACACTCTTGTGCTAGTGCATAATCGTGTTTTTTTAAAGCCAGCTCACCCGTTTGATGAAGCTGTTGGAGTCGTTCTTCCACCTCACAACGTGAAAAGGAAGCGTTCACAAAAAAAAGAATACATAGAAGAAAAAGGTTTGCTCGCATACCCTTACCATTATAACGACAAAATCTTTGCAGAAAAGGGTTGCGAATATTTCATGCTAAAGATTAATTAAAATAATGATGTCTAACTTGAGGAGGACAATTTAGTATGGCTCTTACAGACACATGCAAAAAACTGAGAGATCTGCTGGAGTGTATCCAATCGGATATGGATAAAGCAGAAGTAGGCAACAAGGCAGCAGCTCAAAGGGTGCGCACTTGTACGATCGCGTTTGAAAAAACAGCGAAGTTATTCCGCAAAGAATCGATCAAAGCGGAAAAATCAGGCTCATTGAAAAAAGCCAAGAAAACTGCAGCTAAGAAAAAAGCTCCGGCTAAAAAGACAGCAGCCAAGAAAAAAGTTCCTGCCAAAAAGGTAGCGGCAAAGAAAAAAGCTCCGGCTAAAAAGCCTGCAGCTAAAAAAGCTCCAGCTAAAAAAGCTCCAGCCAAAAAAGCTCCAGCCAAAAAAGCTCCAGCCAAAAAAGCTCCAGCCAAAAAAGCAGCTCCTAAAAGAAAGCCTGTAGCCAAAAAACCTGCGGCTAAAAAAACAACAGCAGTACGTAAAAAATCGACTGCTAAGTTACCTAAGACAGGACGCAAAAAGAGATAATATCAAAGTTTTTTGCAGTGTTTAAAAGGGAGGGTTGTTATTTCAATTCTCCCTTTTTGTTGTTTATAACCCCTGTTTTAGCTACTCTTTTTGGCTATGGATATAGTCGAGCCTAGATGTCAGCATTTTCGAGTGTGCGGGGGGTGTAAATTTCAACACATCGCCTACGCTGAGCAACTCATCAATAAGCAAGAATATATAGAAAGCTCTTTTGAGAGCAAAGCCTCTCCTATTATGGGTTGTGAACCAGAATGGCACTACCGCAATAAGATGGAATATTCCTTTTCGCAGGCAAGAAGCGGAGAGAAATTTGTGGGATTGATGAAAAAGCGAGGAAGGGTTGAAAATCTAGAAGAGTGTTTTTTAACAAGCCCTTGGTTTATTGATTCACTCAAAAAGGTGCGCGAATGGTGGTTTAGCTCAGAGCTTACAGCCTATTATCCTCCAAAAAATGAGGGATTATTACGCACTTTAATGCTGAGAGAGGGGATTCATTCAAAAGAAAAGATGGTTGTTTTAACTGTTTCAGAAGAAGAACTCCCTCAAGAAGAGCTCGCCTCATTTATCGATCTTTTCTCTACTGTAGATGCTCTGATCTTGCGCAAGCAAATTATTAAAAAAAAGACTCCCACCCGCTTTGAGACGACTTTGCTTGCAGGTAAAGAATATATATACGAAATTTTACATACCGAAGCAGAACAAAAATATAGATTCCGTATTCGTGCACCTTCCTTTTTTCAACCCAATACCTTGCAAGCTGAGGTGATTTACCAAAAAGCGATAGAACTAGCTCAAATTACACCCAATGATTTGGTTTTAGATCTTTACTGCGGCACAGGGTCTATAGGGATTTTTGCTGCAAAATTTGCAAAAAAAGTGCTTGGTATTGAGCTTGTAGAAGAAGCGATTACCGACGCTCAAAAAAATATTGAGCTTAACTCGATCTCCAATATGCAAGTGATGCAGGGAGATGTGGGAGAGGTGCTCGCCTCTGTTGAATTTGCTCCAGATATTGTTTTTGTAGACCCTCCTCGGGTGGGGCTGGGGACAAAAACGATTCAACACCTTCTTAAGCTGGCTCCAAAAAAAATTATTTACGTTTCGTGTAACCCCCAAAGTCAAGCAGCCGATTGCAAAGCTCTTGGATATCAGGTGATGTCATTGCATCCCATCGACCAATTTCCTCACACGCCTCACGTAGAAAACATTGCTCTATTGCAATGCAATCATTGATGCTGCTATACTCGAGGCTTTACGCATCATTTCGAGGATTTATTCGATGAAAAAAATATTTACATCTCTGTTTTTGTTTGCAGCTTCTGCTCCTCTGCTAGCTGAAGAAGAAGAGGTCACGCGCAGCCAAGGCTCTTTTATGCAGACTCTCATCATGATCGGAATTGCGATCGTGTTTTTCTACTTCATTCTTTGGCGTCCTGAGCAGAAACGACGCAAGGCGATGGAACAAAAACGCACCGGCATGAAAAAAGGTGATAAAGTCACAGCGATGGGAATCGTGGGCGTGATTGATCGCATCAAAGAGCAAACAGTGATTGTTAAAATGGTCGATGGAGCTAAGATCGAATTCCTTAAAGGAGCGATCACAGAGGTTCAAGCTAAAGAAGATACAACCACTGAAGAGAACAACGATCCCCAAGAAGCCAATTAACAAGATGAGCAGGATCCCTCGCCCAAGCGACCGATAAGATAATGGAAATTGCTCTTCTGTCTAAAGATCTCTAACAGCAGGATTCTATCTGGACTTTGTCTAGATAGGACCTCAATAAAAAAGAGGAATAAAAAACCTTAAGTTTCTTATTCCTCTTTTTTATTGAGGTCTTTTCGTCCTGCTTTTTCTAAAAACACCTAGGAGTTGACACCATTGGGCACGGCTTTCAGGTTGTCAATAAATTGAGATCGTCGCATAACTCAAGCTTGGTATCGTTTTGGAACCTTTTTGCCCCATTTGAGATCTCTCTCTCGCTGTACTACTGTACTATCTTCGTTCGAGATCCTCCAGCTGATGGCCAACTCCAACGCTCGGGCGGCTAGCCCTGATGTGATCTTTACTCACCAAAACAACCCCTTGTTATGTAGAGCTTGTCACCAAAACACCCCCTTCTTTTGTAGACTTAATTAAGCAAATAGATTATTCTGGGCAGAGACTGCATGGAGTAACTATGAAACGTGATCGCACCTTATTCCTAACTAATTGGCTGAATTCCGGCACGCGAAAACCCTTGGTCGTTCGCGGAGCTCGCCAAGTTGGCAAAACTTGGCTTATTCGAGATTTTGCTAGCTCACAAGAACGACAACTTGTCGAGCTTAACTTTGAGAAACGACCTGATCTGAGGTCCCTATTCTCATCAAATGACCCCAGAGAGACGATTATCAATATTAGCGCTTCGGTGGGAAGTAAAATCGAACCTACAAAAGCCATCTTATTTTTAGACGAGATTCAAGCAGCGCCACATCTTCTAGAAAAATTGCGCTGGTTTGCCGAGGACATGCCGGAACTTCCTGTGGTTGCAGCAGGTTCTCTACTAGACTTTACTCTAGCAAAACATGAATTCAGTATGCCCGTTGGTAGAATAGGCTACATGTATCTAGAGCCTCTATCTTTTGAGGAATTTTTAGATGCAATTGGACAACATGAGCTTCGAGAATATCTGCAAAACTATGTTTGGAATCTCAATATTCCAGCAACCATTCATTCACAATTAATAAAGTTACTCAAAGAATATTTAATCGTTGGTGGAATGCCGGCAGCTGTTTCAACTTGGGTTGCTGAAAAAGCACCCCCTATTGTTAACCAGATTCATTTCGACCTCTTGGCGACTTATCGTGATGACTTCGCTAAATATAGTGGACGACTCTCGATTAACCGTCTTGAAGATATAATGAATTCGGTGCCACGCCAACTTGGGAAGAAGTTTGTTTATAAAGATGCTAATTTTGATATAAGCTCTGCTCCCCTAAAACAAGCGCTTGATTTGCTTTCTACAGCCAGAATATGCCATCGAATTGTAGCGACCTCAGCCAATGGATTGCCATTGGGTGCCGAAGCCAATGAGAAGTTTGTAAAGGTAATCATGCTGGACTGTGGGCTTTGTAGTGCATCGCTCGGGCTATCATTAGATCAACTACAATCAATATCCGAAATCTCTTTGATCAATAGCGGTGGTATCGCTGAGCAGCTAGCGGGCCAATTACTTCGTACGGTAACACCTGCTTATATCCCATCCTCCTCCTATTACTGGAAACGAAGTAAAAAAGGCGCTGAAGCTGAAATTGACTATATTATTCAACACGAAAATCAAGTAATCCCGATTGAAGTAAAAGCCGGTACAACCGGAACACTCAAATCACTTCATCAGTTCATGAAGGAGAAAAAGGGAGCAATTGCCGTAAGAATTAATTCAGACATTCCAAGAGCTGGTCCCGTGTGTGTGAAGGACTCCTTTGGATTTTCAATTGAATACATCCTATTGTCGCTCCCATTCTACCTTTTAGGACAACTTCACCGACTGATCAAAAGCGCCGAGAAATAAAACAGCTCTCAATCGGGGATAGTGCAAGATTAAGTCTGTAAATTTGGTTAGCTCAGAAATACTTTACAATTTACACTTCTGTGTATGTGTCACAATATAAAAATGTTAGCGACATGCTAATAGAGAATTTTTGGGGATTTTTGTCCAGGCCACTTTAGTGGCCGGCAGTTGGGGGATCTCGAACGAAGATAGTATAGCAAAATCAATTGAATATTTTACATATTAGCCTAGCCTTCTGGTTTTAGTTGTTAAAAATAAGAGGTTTGTATATCTTTCTTTAAATTTCTGAAAGAATATGATTGAACTGATCTACTAACAGG
>JAJACO010000168.1 GCA_022601475.1 Chlamydiales bacterium | reverse complement strand
TCAGGCGGATCCTGTTAATTTGAGATTCAAGTTGATAAACAGCTTACTTCCAAAAGCTAAAACCCAAAGTTTAGGCTAATATGTAAAATATTTAATTGAATGCATTATACATTGGTACAGCGAGAGAGAGATCTCTCAAATGGGGCAAAAAGGTTCCAAAACGATACCAAGCTTGAGTTATGCAACGATCTCAAGTTAGAGGATGGCGAAGCTCAGGTCTGACAACTGGCATTCGAGGCTGAATGCCGAAAAAATATAACAGCCTGATCTTTGGATTTATTTCTCTAATTGTCAGAGAAAACAGATCCGAAGATCGGGCTGAAAAGTCTAAAATTACTCTGGCTTGGTAGAAATTTTTAGAGCGAGCTGTTCTAGCACTGAGGTGCTCCTCGAGATAAACTGAGTCAAGGCATCAGGTTCCATCTCTCTTTGGGAGAGACGTGCCAGATCGTACACCTCGTGCGCCATTTGTTTGGAGAGCTCAGGGTCGATCTTTTCTACCGCATGGATGGCGTTGATCAGTTTATTGTTTGTATTGATTACAAAGGTGGGCTTGATGAAAGCACTGGCGTGTTTTAGAGCCTCGCGATTTTGCTGTCCGAGCGAATCGCGTAGACGTCTCTCTTCTTCTTTAAGCATAATAAAGGCAGGAATGGAGCTTGAGGCTAAGCTTTTAGCTTCCACTTCAAGATTTTCAAGGCCAAGTTTTTTTTGAAAATACTCCGCCAGAAGAGCAGCTTCGCTCCGTCCATTGGCATCGAGCAAACTTTTTTCTTTGCTTGAATCAAGGATCTTGTCGTCCATATGTGCGTCGATCCGCTTAAAAGTCGCATTGGTTTTTCTCTCGAGCATTTGAAGCACCGCTTGGTCGATCAATGCTGGGCGTGTAAAGAGCACTTCGATCTCTTTTTCGCGATAAAGATCTAAGAAAGGCCCCTCTTCTGAGGCGTAGTAAACTGTTTGATCGGGGTGTCTTTCAATGTATTCTTCGGCGGTTGTCCACGCTTGATCTGTATTTTTCCATACCAAAAATTCTTTGACTCTTTCGTAGAATTTATCATCTTGGAGAGCTCCAAATTTGATGATCATTTCAATGTCTTCCCAGTAAGAGAGAAATTTTTCTCTTTCACCGCGGTAGAGAGCAGAGAGGCGATCGGATATTTTTTTGGAGATGTGCGCGCCGAGCTGGCGCACTGTGCTATCCATCTGCAGGTAGCTACGCGAGACGTTAAGAGGGATATCGGGGCTGTCGATCGCTCCACGAAGAATCATAAGGTAGTCAGGAAGCAGATCTTTACAGTTATCGGAGACAAAGACTCGGTTACAAAAGAGTTTGATGCTCTCTTTTTTAAGGTCGCTTTCTTGAGAGACTTTGGGGAAATATAAGATTCCTTTGAGGTGGAAGGGGTAGTCTACATTGAGATGCACCCAGAAAAGGGGTTCGGGTTCTGTTGGAAATAGATGTCTGTAAAAGTCGAGATATTCTTGCTCTGTGCACTCAGAGGCGGGTTTCATCCATAGGGGAGGTTTTTCATTGATGCGGCTCTCATTAAAGTGGATGGGATAGGGAAGAAAGCTGCAATATTGGAGCAAAATTTTTCGCAGTTTTGCAGCGTCTAAGTATTCAGCTTCTTCTTCAGAGAGGTGGAGGATAATATCGGTGCCTCGCTGCTCTTTTGTACCCGGATCGATGGTGTAGGTGGACGATCCATCACAACTCCAAAAGACAGGTTTAGCATTTTCTTGAAAGGAGAGCGTTTGGATTTCGACTGTATGAGCGACCATATAGGCGGAGTAAAATCCAAGCCCAAAGTGTCCGATGATCTGGTCTTCTTCTTTTTTGGTTTGGTACTTTTCAACAAATTCTTCAGCTCCCGAAAAGGCGATCTGGGCGATGTATTTTTCTACCTCTTCCTCTGTCATGCCAATGCCGTTGTCTGAAAAGGTGAGGGTTTTATTCTCTTTGTCGAGCTTGATGTCGATGCGCCATTGCTCCGAAGGCATATCTTGGATTGTCTGGAGTTTGGAAATCGCATCACAGGCGTTTGAAACTAATTCTCTTACAAAAATATCTTTGTCTGAGTAAAGCCATTTTTTAATGATGGGTAAAATATTTTCGCTATGAATTTTGACGGTGCCTTGTGCCATGGATTATCCTCCAAAAAGTTGATCGATATTAATGATTCCTCCCTCTTGAAGTAAAATAAGTAGTACTCCAACAGGGACAACCCAGCGCACTAAAAAAACCCAAGGACGAAACAAGAATCGTAAAGTCGATCCTTCCATAAAGCCTTGGTAACGGATCTTCTTTTCGATCATCCAGCCTGCAAAAATCGCAGTGAGGGTGACGTTGAGCGGAAGTAGCCAGACAGAGGAAAGATTGTCAACCGTGCTAAAAAAAGTCTTTCCATACATCTTGGCCCAGGAGGGAAAAATCGCTCCTGATCCTGAAAGGGCGCTAGGAGTGGCTAGTATAAACACTAAGCCCGCAACAATCAAGGCTCCTTTTGTACGAGACCATCCAAAAGTTTCTGTCACAGTAGCGACAAGCACCTCCATGATGGAAATGGTAGAGGTAAGAGCTGCAAAAACAACCAATGCAAAGAAAATTGTTGAAAGAATCAGGGTGGCAGGGAGCGCATGAAAAAGAACAGGAAGTGTTTTAAAAAGAAGTCCTGGACCTTCTTCCGGAGTGAAGTGGAAGGTGAAAATGATTGGAAAAATCATGAGCGCTGCCAGTAGGGAGACGACAATATCTAAAGAGGCGATGGTGAAAGCTGTTTTAGGGATATCATCGGTTTTGCGCATGTAACTGCCATAGGTGATGATGATGCCTGTTCCGACGCTCAGGGTGAAACAGGCGAGTCCGAGCGCTTCCAAAAGACCGGAGGGCTTAAGTTTGGTTAAATTGGGCTTAAAAACAAAAGAGAACGCTTCTCCAAATCCCGGAAGGGTTGTGGCGTAGATAAAGAGTAAAATTAACATTACAAGAAGCGCTGGCGTGAGAATTTTGGACCAAAATTCGATCCCTTGTCGGATGCCGCGGATGACGATGCCTGTTGTAAGTCCTAAAAAAATCAGCGTCCAAAATAGATTGATCTCTCCTGCTTTATACAAGGTGTTAAAAACATCCGCTACTTGGTCGGCAGATTTACCGTGGGTGAAATTAAGAAGGGACATGAGTACGTAGTTGAGTGCCCAACCGGCAACAACGCAGTAATAGGAGAGGATGAGCAGAGAAACAAATGCGCAAGACCAACCGATGATGCGCCAGTTTTTTTGCATAGGGTGAAGTTCTGAAAAGGCACCTACAGGAGCGCGATTGCTCGAGCGACCAATCATGAGTTCAGCCATAAAAATAGGCACGCCAATAAGAAAGGTGAAAACAAGATAGGCAAGGACAAAAAGGCCTCCTCCGTTCTCTCCTGTGACATATGGAAATTTCCAAAGACTACCGAGGCCAATTGCCGAACCTGCAGTCGCCATTAGAAATCCAAGCTTGCTTCCCCATTTTTCTCTAGGTTTCATATTGAATCTACATACCAGAATTGATACAATAGATTAAAGAGATACTTGAACCGAAACCCCATTCCGTATATAGCCAACTTTATGGAGATACTCGCTCAATTTGTACAAGGGGTGACCCTTGTTATTGTCGCCGTTGTCGCTTTTGTTGTTATAGGCCTTGCGCTGACAGCAATGATTCTTTTTACCAAAAAAAAACTTGTTCGCACAGTCCCGTGTAAGATCAAAATCAATGAGGATGAGTCGCTTGATAAAACAGTTGCGGGAGGACAAACCCTTCTCTCTGCGCTCACCTCCGAGGGAATCCCCGTTCCTTCTCCTTGTGGAGGAAAAGCGACCTGTAAACAATGTCGTTTGCAGGTTCTAGAGGGTAAAGAGGATGCACTAGAAACAGATAAGGCTACCTTCACCAAAAAAGAACTCAAAGAGGGGTGGCGCTTATCGTGCCAACTCAAAGTGAAGCACGACATGCACGTGCACGTTGAAGAGCGCTACTTAAGTGTTAAGGAGTGGGATGCGGTTGTTGTAAGCAACGAGAATGTAGCCACTTTTATCAAAGAGCTTGTTGTGCAGCTTCCGGAGGGGGAAGAGATTCCTTACAAGTCTGGGGGGTATTTGCAATTTCATGTTCCGCCGTTTAAAACAGAAACAGATGCGTGGAAAGCGACGATGGATCCAAAATACCTTCCTGACTGGGAGCATTTTGGGTTATTTGGGAGATCTATTGATTTTAGTCACTTAAGTCATGGAGAGGTGATTCGCGCCTATTCAATGGCCTCCTACCCTGCAGAAGGCGATCTTTTAAAGTTTAATATTCGAATTGCCACACCTCCCTTTATCAAAGGGCAGATGATCGAAAAGCTCCCTTGGGGTATTTGTTCTAGCTACACATTTGGGCTGAAAGCTGGAGACAAGGTGAAGCTCTCGGGTCCTTATGGAGAATCCTTTATGGTTGAAGATGCCCGTCCTTTGGTGTTTTTAATTGGAGGAGCTGGATCTTCTTTTGGAAGAAGTCATATTTTGCATCTGTTTAATACCGAAAAAACTCAGCGAGAAGTGGATTTTTGGTATGGAGCGCGCTCTTTAAAGGAAAATATCTATCAAGAAGAGTATGAAAAACTCGATAAAGAGCACGCCAATTTTCGCTATCACCTCGTTTTGTCAGAACCATTGCCCGAAGATTTAGAATTGGGGTGGCCCAAAGAGGATCCTGCTAAAACAAATTATCTATTCAAAGCATTTGAGCTAACTCAGTTGAATAAAATGGAGGAGCCCGAAGAGTGCCTCTATTACGTATGTGGCCCACCGTTACATAACTCCAGTGTCTTAAAATTGCTCGATGATTATGGTGTGCCGCGCGAAAATATTGTGTTAGATGATTTTGGAAGCTAATTTTATATGAAGATCGCTCTTGCTCAACTTAATCCTACGGTGGGGGCTCTTTTAAGAAACACGCAAAAAATGCTTGAGGCGATCACGCGCGCCAAAAAAGAGGGGGTTGATCTTCTTGTTTTTCCGGAACTCGCTATTTGCGGTTACCCTCCTCAAGATCTGCTATTGTTACCCGATTTTATAGACGGTATGACAAAAAGTCTCCAGCAGCTTATAGCGGCCTCTTCCGGTATTGCTTTAATCGTAGGATGTGTGCGCAAAAATGTTTTTGGAGGGGAGAAGAATCTCTTTAATTCCGCAGCACTCATTCAGGATAAGGAATTGGTTGGATTTCAAGACAAGATGCTTCTGCCGGACTATGATGTTTTTTCAGAAAGACGTTACTTTCAGCCGGGAGATCATAGTGATTTATGGAGCGTGGGTGGCAAAAGTATTGCGATTACATTGTGTGAAGATATTTGGCAACACTCTCATAACTTAGAATACTCCAACTACCCAATTGATCCTGTTGAGTTACTAAAAGATAAAAAACCAGATTTAGTAGTCAATCTTTCCGCCTCTCCCTATGAGTTCAATCGTCCTTCGCTAAGACAGCAAGTGTGCTCGGCTGTGGCTCTTGCTCTTAACTGTCCCGTGTTGCTTTGTAACCAGGTAGGAGGCAATGATAGCCTAATTTTTGATGGACATAGCCTTTATATGTCTTCCGACGGAAACAAATGTATATCTGCAAAGGGATTTGAAGAAGATTTTTTGATCATTGAAAAAAAATCTAAAAAACCTTGTAAGAGCGATGCGATACAAGAGCTCTATTCAGCTCTTGTGCTAGGTGTGCGCGACTATTTTGGAAAATTGGGTATGAAAAAAGCGTGCCTAGGACTATCTGGGGGCATTGACTCGGCTGTTGTTGCGGTGATTGCAAAAGAGGCTTTAGGGGCAGAAAATGTGTTAGCTCTTGCGCTCCCCTCAAGGTATTCTTCGTCTCAAAGTTTTAAAGATGCGCAAAAACTTGTGGATCATTTGGGTGTTTTATTTGAAACACTCTCAATTGAAAGCGTCTTTGAAAGCAGCTTGGAGACCCTAAGCCCTTTTTTTGAAGGGCAAGCGGCAGATGTGACAGAAGAAAATTTACAAGCGCGTATTCGAGGGGTGCTTTTGATGGCCTTTTGCAATAAATTTCACTATCTACTGCTTGGAACAAGCAATAAAAGTGAGATAGCCATGGGATACACTACATTATATGGGGATATGTGCGGAGCTCTTGGCGTGTTGAGTGATGTGACAAAAGAGCTTGTGTATGCACTCGCTGATTGGATTAACCGTCGAGAAGAGGTAATCCCTCAATCGATCCTTAAAAAAGCGCCTACAGCAGAACTTGCCTTTGATCAAAAAGATAGCGATGCACTGCCTGCCTATCCAGTTGTGGATGCTGTTTTAAAAGGGTATGTCGAGGAGCATTTATCTCCAATTGAGATTGCGACAAAAAATACGATTCCTCTCTCAATTGTGAAAGAGCTCGTGCGAAAAATTCATCTAAATGAGTATAAGCGCAGGCAAGCCCCCCCTGGATTGCGCGTTTCTAAAAGAGCGTTTACAACCGGAAGGCACTTCCCAATTGTACAATGCTGGAATATGGAGACAAAATGAGCTTATTGAAAAAGAAAAAGTGGTGGGTATTGTTTGTCACAACAAGTGGCACCTCTCTTGTTTTTTTAGACAACACTGTGATGCCGGTTGCCTTGCCGACGATCCAAAGAGAGCTCCACTTTTCTCCAGTAGCGCTTGTGTGGGTGGTGAATGCCTATCTTTTGAGTCTCACCTCTCTTCTACTTGTGGGAGGGCGTTTAAGCGATTTGTATGGAAAAAGATCTCTTTTTATTACAGGGCTCTCGATTTTTGGAGCGGGGTCTATGGTCGCGGCATTTGGAATGACGCAGTGGATGATCCTGTTAGGAAGAGTAGTGCAAGGGGCTGGAGGTGCGCTTACAGTCCCCACAACAAGCGCGCTTTTGATTGCGACATTTCCAGAAGGAGAAAGAGCGCGCGCTATTGGAATTAATACAGGCATTAGTTCAATTTTCTTGATTATAGGACCTGCAATTGGGGGGGGGTTAACCGAGTATTGGACGTGGAGATCTATCTTTTTTCTCAATATTCCTCTTGTGATCTTTGGAATTGTGATGGCTTCTTTAATTTTGACAAAGGGGAAAAAGCGGGACGAGACCTTTCATTTTTCGGGTACTTTTGTCATGCTCTTAGCGATCGTGTCACTTGTTGTGGGCTTGATGCAAGCGAATGATTGGGGATGGACCTCTCCTGTAACGCTCACTTTGCTGATTTCAAGTCCTTTTTTCTTTGCCTTGTTCGTGTGGATATCCCTGCAAAATAAGCATCCCATCATTAATTTTAAGCTATTTAAAAATCATCTTTTCTCTGTTGCAAACGCTTCTATTTTTATTTCGCAAATCGTCGTGATGGTCACGGTGCTTTGGGCGATCTTTTTTCAAGAAAACTTAGGGTTTTCTCCCGTTAAAACAGGTTTAATTATTTTTATTGCAGCCTTTCCTGTTTTTTTGATGGCTCCTTTGGGAGGGTATATTTCGGATCGATTTGGACCCAGAATCCCCATGTCTTTTGGGTATAGCATGCTCACCTTTGCCCTTTTTTGGCTGATGTTTACAGCTCAATACGCGAGTGTTGTGTTAATGCTTCCCGGCCTTTTAGGCTTTGGAATTGCGCTGCCAATGATTATGTCGCCCACAGTTGCACTTGGGCTATCGCAGGTAGAGCCTAAAGAACTTGGGTCTGGATCAGGGATTACAACGGTGATGCGCCAGCTTGCCTCGACAGTGGGCATGGCGTTGATGAGCACGGTGTTTTATGGAATTTATGCTCGTACACACTCTCATTCGGATGCATTTCGGGGGATCTCTTTAGTCGGAGGGGTATTTGCTCTATTCGGTCTACTTGTTGTGCTTTTTGGCATTCGCAAAAAACACTTTCAAACTAGTTAGGATCGTATGTGCTGTAGGACTATAACAAACATGACTCTTAGAACCGGTGCAACGTGCGCTTTTTTCTATAATGCTTATCGAGCCTATCCCATCTTGAAGCCGTACATGCCAAAAGCTTGTCAAATTATTGAAGAGTGGGCGTCTAGCCTTCCTGCCATGAATAGTTGGACACAAGAGGCTGAATCAATAGGGATTCCCATTGTAGGTCTTGGTGCATTTGTCATTACAGCGTCTTGTTTTTCAACAAAAAAAATTCTGTGCGCAACGGCTGCTACGGCCGCATTTGTATGGTACACTCGAGTTGTTGATCTCTCGAATTAATCCACTATACGTGAAACAAGAGATTTTGCGTGAGTGATGCAATCATTGATTCCCACCCCCTCATAGCAATTCCCTGTCGCATACAGATGAGAAGGCAATTGACGTGTAAATTCTTGCAATCGTTTTTCATTCTGAAGCGTGTATTGTGGGATCGCCTGGTAGGATGTGTGAATCGCGTGGGCTGAGGGCATTTGTTTGATGCCAAGATAGGTTTGGATGCTTTTAAGAGCTTGATCATAGAGAATCTGAGGCGAATAGGGGTTAGCAATCATCACACAGATGCGTGTTTGATGAGGTAAATTTTGTGTGGGATGAATTTTTGAGTCCCATGTCATTCCCAAAACATCCGTCTTTTCTTTTGAGGGAATTAAAAATCCATATCCCTTTTTTTTAAGTACCGACTCATTCCATCCAAAACTCACTGTAGAGAGGGTAGCGAACTCTTGGGGAGCTTCTAGATTGAGTATTTGGGCAAGAGCGTGAGTGGGAAGTGCTGAAATAATGAGGTCGGCTTTAAGGCTTGAAAGGCTTTTTACTTCGTGGTTTAGAAAAATTTGAGCTTCTAGTTTTTCTGCTATTTTTTGAGGCAGCGTGTCCATCCCTTCTTTAAAAGTGTAAATAGGGGCGGATGACTTTTCTTTTTTGCCTTTTCTAGAAAAAAAGATTCCCTT
>JAJACO010000167.1 GCA_022601475.1 Chlamydiales bacterium | reverse complement strand
GGATTGCGATATTTTCTATTGCGTCTTTCAATTCATCAACATCCTTAAAGCGTCGATATACACAAGCAAAGCGTATGTATGCAACTGTATCTAACACTTCTAAATGCTTCATACAGATCTCCCCTAACTCAATTGCGTCAATCTCTCTGAGCTGCCGCTCCATGAGTTGAGCTGTAATCTTATAGGCGATCTCACGGACTTGATGCCGACTAATACGCGTATGCCGGCAGGCAGCATCAAGCCCCTTAATGAGTTTTTCTTCTGAAAAATCTTCGTAATGCCCATCTCGTTTGCATACTTGGACAGTCAAATCAACCGTTTCAAAAGTCGTAAAACGGCGACCACACTTATGACACTCTCTCCGCCTCCGAATCGCATTCGTCTGCTCTTGGTTCCTTGAGTCTGTGACCTTTGACTCTTCGTGGTTACAAAATGGACATCGCATAATTTTGCTTTTTTACTGAGGTGGTGAATTTTTGTTAAGAAGAAACTTGTCTTAAGATTATACCCTACCCCTCTTTTCCTGCCTAGAAAGAGGTGTTCTCTAAAACAAATGTAGATGGGGAATGAACTCTCTAGAAAAAAAATTTACACAAAAGAGCGCCCTCTCGAGCGCTCCTTTAAAAAGCTAAGAGAACTATAGCTCGAATGTCACCTGGTTGTTGTAGTTCGTCAACATCAACCGACCATGTGGTAGGGTTGTGGTCTCTTCAAACACTACTTGACCATTCACTTTCCAGAGAATTTTGCCTCGATTTACCTCAATATCATAGGTAATTTCTTCTCCAGGAAGGAAATATATCGGCTTCATTTTTTCGATATATTTTTCACCATCTCGGACGTACAAAGAAAGCTGGCCACTGTATGGAAAATAACGAAATTCGACGTTCAGGCGATCATTGATGTAATAAAGGACCCCAAATCCACGGGAATTGTTCCACAAATGATAGTCAAAATTGTGATTTGATCCGTACTTCTGTGTAATACGGAAATTGAAGCTTTTATAGGCTCTTTTGCTCAGAAGTTGGTAGCGCTCATCAAAATTGCGGGTGCCGCTGCTTTGGAATCGCCCTTCTTGCACTTGCCATTGACCCGTTGTCGCTGTTTCGTCCCAGAAATCCGTTTTTGCAATGCGGTGCGGTGTCAATGTCTGGTAAATCTGCACCTCGTTTGATACGCACTCTTTCTCGTTGTGGCGATTTGCCACCCATTCTCTCCAATTCGAGTCATCTATATCGAGTACAGTATTTTCGGGATCCTCGGAAACAACGACTAAACCAATGGTTGCTTGCCATGGAGGCGAGAGATCCACATTCCACCAGTTGGCAACAGCTGATGGTATCGTATAAGTCTGTGCATAACGGAAGCGAACTTCGTAGATTCCTGGGTTTGTCGGCGCTACGAGTTGAAAAGCTCCATTGCGTATTCCGTCTTGTGCCCCGATTTGATCAAAACCCACAATAACTTGTATTTCTTCTCGTAAATAGGTGGGACGGTGGATCACGCAGTCAGCTAAACCTTTGATGCGCTCTCCTGGATAGGCTCGGACAACTCTTCCTCGGTCGCTGATGCTAGAAAGAACAACATGTGAAACTTCTGTGCCTAGATACCGAACCGCATTCCCCTCGTTAGCAGAAACGCCTATTGAGAAAAGACTTGCGAAGATGAAGATTGCGCGTTGGAAAACTCTGTTCATTTTTACCCTCCGGTTGTTTCCAGAAAGCAAATAAGTTCATCGAAATCCGCTTTAAATACAATTACCAATGATTTTTTCAGAAAAAGCTATCCTAATAAAATCCCTAATGGGGGGCATTATAGCCTTTCATAATCTGACTGGAGACCTGCAAGAAGTTTGTCTTTTGTTAGCCCATCTTTAAGTCGGTAACATTTGATCACGGCTCCATACTCGGTAGGCGTATCAAAGAAGTCGTGGCGATATACGGATCCTGCTCCCCACTTCGATTCAACCCTGCCACTGCCTAGGTAAACTCCCCAATGTTTAATACTTCTATGAGCGTAATACACAACAAGATCACCCTTCTGCGGTGCGGTCGTTACTGTAAAATACTTAGCTAATATCTCTTCTCCAAAAATTTCAGGAGTAGGGATCTTTGTGGGAGTTTTAAAGGTTGAGAGGATTCTGCTAAAAGCATATCCGTGACAGCGGCCGGTAAATCCTATGTGGGGAAGATATTGGATGCCGGACACTTCTTTTGCCAAGGTAGCACCGTGGAGCCCGTCGATCTTAATACGCCGGTCTTGAATTAGTTTTGGAGTAAAATCATCTAAGCGATTTCGAGATAGAGAGCCATTTTCATGTACTGTGAAAATTTCATTCGAACTTAAAGGAGATAGACACGAATCTGAATGAGGCTTGATTTCTAGCTTCTCTACTTCGGTTTCTACTTTTCTTTTTTTAAGCCGATAAAAGTCTACTTGATCACCGAAGAGCGGAGGAACAGCAAAAACATCATGCTGAAATACATAAGGACTGCTCCACCACTCCCACTTTGATTCAACTATGCCCCCTTGAGGGGAGTTCCCGCTAGACTCGCTTTCTCTAAAAATCCCATAGCGAAGATCCCGTCCCGGATAGACAGCTAAGTCTCCATCT
This sequence comes from Chlamydiales bacterium, assembly GCA_022601475.1. Lineage (GTDB taxonomy): Bacteria > Chlamydiota > Chlamydiia > Chlamydiales > JAAKFR01 > JAJACO01. The sequence goes on along the minus strand of JAJACO010000167.1, from coordinate 930 downwards.
CGAGGAACCTCAACGGGCTCGAAGAACTGACGCACATATTTTAGGCCATAAGCACTAAATTGCCTTCGTATCTCTTCGACAGAAAAGTCTGAAATGGCTTTGAGCTTTGGCCCTAATGTCTCGACGACATAATCCAAAGAAGAAATATATCCATAACTTCTTCTATTATCCTCACATTTTTTCAGTACACGAAAAAAAACGCCTACCTGCTTTGAGGCTATACCATCTGACTGTGCTGCCGCCTCACTTAAAGCAGAAAGCATCATCCCTTGCAGTTCTTCTGGCGACTTTCCCTCGGAAAAATTCCGCGTAAATACCTGCATGATATTCTCTCGTAAACGATCTCCCAACGCAGACTGTTGATGGTGTCGGCCATGCTTAGAAGCCGGCTGGCTCACCACCCAGCCGAGTGGTCGCATTACAGAAACGCTACTCATTATTCTCCTAAAACATTCGAAGCGTTAATTATATCTAAAAACAATTAAATTGTCAACTAAGGAGTGCGTCTTAAACCACTATCAACAAGCAACTTGAAACTATATAAATAGAACTATTTTCGAGGCTTCAGCAAGATGCTCTCCCGAATATCGATTCAAAACCTTGTTGTAATCGGACCGGAGCCCCTCCAAAAGAGATTTTCTTAGTGGCTCCCTTTTTAGGTCGATAATACTTCGCAGTATAACCACGAAAAATACCATAAATACCTAATCATCAGATAGTTAACATGGTTTATGATCTATTTAAAACTATTAAAAATACCCATTAACGATTCTTATAAGGAATCAAAAACTTGACTATTGATGTTTTTAATGCTATCTTGAAGAGCGAACAACAAAAGAGGAAAAGTCGTGACAAGGCCCAAAAAAGCAGAAAAGCTTCTTCTGGAAAAGATTACAAATTCAGCACATGCCCTGCAACAACAACAACGAG
>JAJACO010000166.1 GCA_022601475.1 Chlamydiales bacterium | reverse complement strand
TTCTAATATCGCCAAGATGGACTTAAAAGAAGTTTTAAGAGATTGAATATCCGCGCTTAGGCTTTTATTGGTGGCGTTGAGATGATTTTTGAGCGTTTTTAGATCACTCAATAAGCTCTCATTGGTTTTTTCTAGTTGCAAAATCCGCCTTTCTAAAGTTTTATCGGTGCTGAGTGCTTGCGGTTTTTCTAGTTTTTGTAGTCTCTCTTGGAAAAGATCAATCTCCACTTGATGAGAGTGGATTTTGTATTCAACTTGTTTGAGATCAAGTTTAAATTCTTGGAGAGCTAACGCATCGGGAGCGGCTGCAAAGAGCACGCCTCCTAATAATAGAGCGAACATGAGAGCCTACCGTGCAAAGATTTTAAATTGAGCGCGTCGATTTTTTTGCCATGACTCTTCCATATGTGCAAAATCGAGTGGACGCTCCACCCCGTATGAAATTGTAAACAACTGATCCGGGTTCGCTCCATTTTGGATTAAAAAGGCGCGCACAGCGTTCGCTCTTCGAGAACCTAAAGCGAGATTGTAGGCCGCAGCACCTCTTTCATCGGCGTGTCCTTCGACAAAGACATATTTATCGGGATGGCTGGCAAGGTAATTTGCAATTTTGTGCAAAGAGGCAACTGTTTCGCTTCCAGTAACAGAGTAGCTATCTGTACTAAAGCGGACATTTTTAAAAAGTTCAGCTAATTTTCCGCTTGGGGTTGTAAATCCATCGATTCCTGGAATTTTTGAACCGGGGTCTCCAGGAGATTCTTTGGAAGAAGCGTACTCTTGCATCGCAAGGGTTTGGGTTTGCTCATTGCTAGTTAAAGGGACATAGTCTAATTCAGATTGAGCAGTTCCCTCATCCCACTGTTCATAATAGGCGACGTACTCTCTTGAATCGACGTGGTGTCCCATCAGTGAGCGCATTCCTTTATTAACATAGCGACCGCATGTTTTAGTATCTTCCCATAGCTCGCAGCGAGAGCGTGCACACGATGTGCAGAGCAGGGTTGTGAGTAGTGCACATAAAAGCGTTGTTTTCATATTGACCTCTTTTGTTTGAGTGGCTCCCACGAAGGAAAACGTTTTTCGCCAGGTCCACTTGTAATTTTAATGCCCTTTTTTTGGTTCAGGTTGATCATAAAAAGATCAGTGGCTGAGTCAAATAGCAAATGGGTGCTATTGGGCGCCCAAACAGGGTTCTCTTTGTGTCCAGACCCTTCGGTGAGCTGTTGCTCTTCAGATGTGAGTAAATCATAAATCCAGATTTGGCGCACTCCTGCAGTTGTGGCGCTATAGGCAATTTTTTTGCCATCAGGTGACCAGTTAGGGCAGGTGTTATTGCGCGTTTTTTTGGAAATCATGGTGGGTTGTAATTGTTGCAAAGGTGTGCCCGGTTTGGGAATGTCTAGAATGTAGATGCGAGGAGTGCCATCCTTGTTAGAGACAAAGGCAATTTTTTTGCCATCCGGAGAAAAAGTGGGTGTGCCTTGTGCTGCACTAGCTGCATAAAAAATTTGGCGCGGCTTGCCAAGCAACCCTTGCTCAAGAGAAAAATCTTGGACGAAAAGATCGGGATTACCGGTGACATCGCTAATAAAGGCAATTTTATCGAGCGTCGGAGAGATTTGGGGCATCAATTGGTTTCCTTTTAAGAAGCTAAGGCGGGTGCCAATGCCTGTTTCAAGCGAGGAGACATAGATTTTGGGTTGACCCACTTGGTAAGAGACATATAAAAAATGCTCCGCTCTTTTTTTGTCGAGGGCAGGGATAAAGGTGGGAGTGACACAAAGATGGCCGTTGCTGATGAGAAGTTTCGCGTTGGCTCCATCGTAATCCGATTCCCAAATTGTTGTTTCCCAATTAGAGGAAGAATCTGTTTTTTTTGTGCGGACAGTGTAGAGAATACGTGTATCAGCAATGCCGGGAGTGTGAAAAAGTGTTTCAAAAACAGTGTCGTGCAAACGGTGAAGGATTTTACGATCTTTTGAGAGATTGCCGCTCAGCGTGATATCCTCAATTCCGTGTACAGTCCCTGTTTTGGGATTTGTGAGTGTAATGGAGAGGCTTTTTTTTGTTAGAACAGAGCGGAGCGTGATCACATTTTCTGGTTTTGAGACAAGTTGAACAGATCCATCATTTGCAAAATCAAAGTTCCATACTTGTTGAAGTAAATCAATATAACTCTGCTCAAAATCTCCTTTATTTTGGATGGAAGTGAGATGCAGGGGAGTGAGTGTTTTTTGGGAGTTTAGATGAACAACTAACTCTTCCTCAGCAAATAACGGACATAGAAGTAAAAGACATAGAAATATGCGCATAGGGTTAACTAAATAGCAAAAAATCGACTCATAATCAATGACAATTTTCGGATGTCAGTGAGAGGACAAAAGTGTGGGTTGTTTGATTGGGGAAATGCGATCCAAAGGAGGGGAGTGCTAACTTGAAAAGAGAATCTTCAATGTAGCGCCTATTTTGTTCGCTCGCTGCGGCTAAAATCTGTAGAGATTGCACAGTTCCGCTACGATCGAGAGTGCATTTGAGTTTGACATTTCCCTTTTCTGGCAAAGTGAGCAAGGTTTGTAGATAGAGAACAAGTTCTTCTTGGTAGGCGGTTTGGATTTTAAGATTTTCGCTTGAGAGCGTTTCTAGTTTTTTTTGGGCAGTTTCAGTTGTTTTTTGCTCTTTTAAAAAGGAGATGAGTTTTTCTTTTTTAGTGGATGCTTTGGATTGGATCGTGGGCGCTTTAGGTTGGACCGTGGGTGCTTTAGGTTGAATTATAGGCGTTTTTTTGGGGAGAGGTTTGGCTGCGGGTAGGTTTTGTGCAATTTTGTTCACCTCGGGTTGTTTGGGGGGAGCTTTAAGTTCAAAGGTGCGCACAGCAAGAGGTGTTTTATCTACAGGTGGTGGTGTGGGAGAGTAAAGAGCTGCTAGTGCGATGAGGTGCAAAAGAGTGATTAGAGCGACCTGTTTCATTCTGGTTTAACCAGCACATCCATTTCCGAAAATCCAGCAGCCTCGAGTGCATTTTTGATCGACTGATAGGTTCCAAACGTCGCATTGCGATCGTGCAGCAGCTGAGGACACGCTGCAGGAAAGCGTTGTTTTGCGTAGGAGAGAGTCCTTGGTAGATCTTTGAGGGCCACTGGCTGCCCATTGAGTTGAATAGAGTTATCTTTGTGCACATGGAGTGCAATGGCGCTTTGCTCTGCTAAAGTCATTTCGTTTTCCATTTTGGATCCTGTGGCGAGCTCTACGTTTTGGATTTCTAGCAAAGGGGCGATCACGATAAACATAATGAGAATCACAAAGACCACATCGATCAAAGGGGTGAGGTTGAGCTCTGCAGGTTGAGAGGGGTGTTTATGAAACTTCATGTGAGCTCAACCTGTCTGTATTGCAGTTCAATAGACGAGACAAGCTGGAGAGAGAAGTTTTCCATCTCAGCATATAGCCCCGCGCTAGAGGATTTGAGGTAGTTGTAACCAATTAGAGCAGGTATAGCTACAATCAAGCCCACAACCGTGGTTCCAAGAGCCATTGCGAGCCCTCCCATAATCGTAGAGCTTGCATTGATGCTTCCACCCGCTTGCAGTTCAGCAAAGGTGAGCAAAATACCCCAAACGGTGCCCAAAAGACCTAAAAAAGGAGCGAGACTCACAATCGTAGAGAGAATAAATAAATTTTTTTCAATTTTTTGAGAAAGATTTGAAATCACACCCATTAAGTGAGTTTCAATGAGATTGATATCAGATCTTGAGAGGGCGACGTGGCTTTTGTCTTCAATAACAGATTGATTTTTTTTTAAAAGCTCTAAAGAATGTTTTTTAAAAGCCGCATAGAGAGCGGCAAAGGGGTGGTCGCTACTGCGTGTTTCAAGAGAAAGAGGCGAGGTGCTGTTTTTTTGAAAAATCGATTGAAATTGCACACTTGTTTTTTTGATTTCCCGTTGTAAAAAGAATTTTTGTAAAATCAAGCACCACGTGAGAATAGAGAGGAAAAGAAGGGTGATAAAAATTCCTTTACCAAGAAAATCAGCTCCTTGGTAGGCGTTAAAGATAGGGTTTGATAATAGTATTAGCATCTTTTTTAAACTTTACAAGGGTGTGATTATTCATATATAATTATCTACTCATAGCATATACGGGGGAAAGTTATGAAGACAAGATTTTTTCAATCTTTTGTTGTTTCTTGTGCTCTTTTGTTGTTTAGCGGGTTTGCTGCCCACGCTTCTGAAGCATCCGAGCCTGTCTCTGTTCAACTTGTTGCTGAAGAAAATGCGATTCAACCGGGTCACCCTTTTTGGGTGGGTGTTGAGCTTAGCATGGATAAAGGATGGGACACGTACTGGAAAAATCCGGGAGATGCCGGTTTTCCAACGCAAGTGGACTGGCAACTACCAAAAGGTTTTACAGCAGGCCCTATTCTTTGGCCCTTTCCAGAAAAATTTGAAAATGAATCGCTTGTTGCCTTTGGGTACACAGACAAGGTGGTGCTTTTAACACAGATCACACCTCCTAAAAATCTACCTGCAGATCAACAAATTCATTTAAAAGCAGAGGTGAGTTGGCTAGCGTGCAAAGATGCGTGTGTTCCGGGGAATGCATCACTAGATATTGCGCTCCCTGTCACAGATGGGCAGCCCACTTTAAATGAAACAGCGAAAGCTTTATTTACAAATGCGCGCAAAGCGCTACCTCAACAAGAGGGAAATGTTTCGATTCAAACCCAAGCGGATCAGATTGTATTGAGCATGCAATCGGCTCAGTTTGCGGATACAGATGAGTTGCTATTTATTCCTGATGCATCGGATGTCGTAGACTATACAGCTCCACAACAGATTCAAAAAGAAGGGGATCAGGTTACGCTCAACGTTAAAAGAGCGCAAGCTGATGCAAAACAGGCTGCTGTAACAGGTGTTTTAGTTGTGTCTGGCAGCGGGGGTGTCGCTAAGCGCGCCATTCAGGTGGATAGCCAAATCTCAAATGCAGGCGTAGCTAAAAGTTCGGATGCAGTTTCGAGTGTGGCGGTGGCTCTTGGACTCGCCTTTTTAGGGGGGTTAATTCTCAACGTGATGCCGTGCGTGCTGCCTGTAATAGCGCTAAAGATTTTTGGATTTGTTAAAATGGCGCAAGAAAATCGGCGTGTGATTTTTCAGCATGGAGCTGTCTTTTCATTCGGCGTTTTGATTTCTTTTTGGGTTCTTTCAGGCGCTCTTTTGGTTTTGCGCTCTTATGGAGAAGGAATTGGATGGGGCTTTCAGCTACAAGAACCTGTATTTGTTGCGATTTTAGCGGGCATGTTGTTCTTATTAGGCCTCAGTCTATTTGGTGTCTTTGAATTGGGCGCCTCGCTGATTTCTTTGGGAGGCAAAACACAATCTTCAAAGAAATCGCCCTTGATGAGCTCATTTATGAGCGGGATATTAGCCACACTTGTTGCAACACCGTGCACAGGTCCACTTTTGGGGCCAGCACTTGGATTTGCGATGACCTTGCCGCCAATTTCAGCGCTTGCAATTTTCACATCGATGGGAATTGGAATGTCCTTTCCATACCTTCTCTTTTCTATGTTTCCACAGCTTGTGCGCTTTTTGCCCAAGCCGGGAAATTGGATGATTGTGTTTAAGCAAATCATGGGCTTTTTGATGATGGCAACAGTTGTATGGCTTGTTTGGGTCTTTGGGGCACAAACAGATAATATGGCAACATTTGTCATGCTGGCTGCCTTGTTGATCATGGCAATTGGAGCTTGGATTTTTGGAAAGTGGGGAGCTCCCACTCGCCGTCGATCCACACGCATCATTGCGACGCTGTTAGCTGGGGTGATTCTCTTTACTGGAGGTGGCTCTGTGATAAAAACAGCCACACAGCATCGCGATCTGTTTGTCACAACGCAAGATGGCGCCACTAACCTAGTTTCTGAGAACGGTTGGGAAGCGTATTCACCAGAAAGAGTGCAAGAGCTACGTGCAAAGGGCACTCCAGTGTTTGTTGACTTTACAGCTAAGTGGTGCTTGATTTGCCAAGCAAATAAGGTGACATTGCACTCCGCAGATATTCAAAAAGCATTTGGAGAAAAAGGAGTTGTCACAATGTCAGCTGATTGGACTAAAAAAGATCCAATCATCACAGAACAGCTTGACAAACTTGGACGTACAGGCGTGCCTGTCTATGTATTGTATCCGGGAGATCTACAAACGACTCCGTATATTTTACCACAAACATTGACAGCGAATGTTGTGCGCGAGTATGTTGATAAACTGCCAGTGCCATCCACTACAGTTTATGTTGATTGATTCTCATGCACATCTGACACACGATTCTTTTAAAGACGATTTGGGCCTGCTCTTAGAGCGGGCCCAAAATGCTGGTATCGATCATATTATCAATATTTGCACCAATCTTGAAGAGCTCAAGCGAGGCATTGCACTTTCTGAGAAGTATTCTTGGATTCACACAGTCGCTTCTACAACTCCTCATGATGTTGAAAAAGAAGGGACAGAAGCTTTTTCTCAGATGGCTCATCACGCATTAAGCGGCGATCTTGTGGCTGTTGGAGAGACAGGTCTTGACTATCACTACTATCCCGAGTCTAAAGAGACGCAGCTCTTTTTTTTGGAACGGTACTTGCGCCTAGCGCGCAAATGCGCTTTGCCTGTTGTGATTCATTGTCGAGAGGCATTTAAAGATTTTTTTGAAGTGCTTGATACCGAATACTACGTGAATGGAGCGCATCTACCTGGAGTGTTGCATTGCTTTACAGGGAATAAAAAAGAAGCTGAAGCGGTCATTGAGCGTGGGTGGTATCTCTCCTTAAGCGGCATTGTTACCTTTAAAAAGAGTGTTGAGTTGCAGGAGGTCGCTAAAATGGTGCCTTTGGAGCAGCTGCTCATAGAGACAGACGCTCCTTACCTTGCCCCAACGCCTTATAGAGGCAAGCAAAATGAGCCTGCGTACTTGCTTGAAACAGCGAAGTTTATAGCCCATCTGCGCGGAGTGTCCTTAGAGGTGATCGCAGAAGCAACTAAAGCGAATGCGCGCGAGCTTTTCAGAATTTAGCGAACGCTAGAGAAGCAAAGAAAGTACTCTTAAATTCCATATAATCAAAGATGTGTTGTTTTTTTTGCGTTTTTGCTTCTCTCCGTTGATTGTTTTTTTCTAAGTTTTTGTTGTCACCTGAGAATGTCGGTCCTTCAACAAACAGAAGGGAAAAAGAGAGGGTGTAGCAAGAGAAGTTCAAGGAATATCAGATTGTCAGGCCTGACCTAGGGTGTTGATTTAAGTGGTTTTTCTTTCTTAAAATGCATTGTCAAATTTTGTCTTTTTAGATGTCGTGAAAAATTGCCTGCGAAGGCTTGAAATTGATATCCCAACTTTATCTTTAATCCAGCCCAAGCCTTCTTTAACCGAACATCGTTCCATAGCCTCTTTAATATTTTTCTCACTCTTCTTTGGGCCAACAAAGGAGCAAATTCCTAAAACATTACCAGTAATACCTTGGGCGCCCTCATTAATTGCCTTATATTTTCCGAAAATGGATTCTAAGACTTCTGTTGAAGCAAGGACGGTTTCATGATCAGTTAATTTTTCAGCTTCTTTCCAGACAGAATACAAACTATTGTAAGTAAATATGATAAGTCTACTTCCTTCGATCGGAGCTTCCTCAAAAAAAACTTGTAAATAAGAATACACCCCTTTTGATAGTCCAAAAATGCGAATTGTTTCTTTAATCAGTTCAGCTGTTTTCACCATAAATTCCCACTCTTCCACCGCAGAGGTAAATGCATCCAACCAACCAAAATAAGCTTGATATCTTTCTTCTGATATCT
>JAJACO010000165.1 GCA_022601475.1 Chlamydiales bacterium | reverse complement strand
CGCTTCTGGGTTGGTTGTAAAGTAGGCTGAGAGGTAGCCACGGTCAAAGTTCATCCCTTCAACAACGTCTAAGGTAGTTTCAAACCCTTTGGCTTCTTCTACTGTAATCGTTCCGTTTTTACCCACTTTTTCCATCGCTTTTGCAATGATTTCACCAATTTCAATGTCGTTATTGGCAGAAATAGTGGCTACTTGTGCGATTTCTTTTTGGTTTTGGACAGGTTTTGCAATTTTTTGAAGTTCTGCAACAACTGTTTTAACCCCTTTTTCGATTCCTCGTTTGAGGTCCATTGGGTTTGCGCCTGCTGTCACGTTGCGTAAGCCTTCTTTATAGATTGCTTCTGCTAAAACAGTGGCTGTCGTGGTTCCGTCACCTGCTTTGTCCGCTGTCTTACTGGCCACTTCTTTGACCATTTGTGCGCCCATATTCTCGTGCTTATCTTCGAGCTCAACCTCTTTTGCTACTGTGACTCCATCTTTTGTCACCTGGGGAGCTCCGTACGATTTGTCGATCACAACATTACGCCCTTTAGGCCCTAGTGTGACTTTAACTGCTGCGGCAAGTGTTTGGACCCCTTTTAGGATCTTTTGTCTCGCTTCTTCTTGATATTTGATATCTTTTGCTGCCATAGCGAAAAATACTCCTTGATTTAATGAATTATTCTACGATTGCAATGATGTCATCAGAGCGGAGAATCATAAATTCTTCGTCTTCTATGGTCACTTCTTGACCGGAATATTTATCCATCAAGATTTTATCACCGATTTTAACAGGAAAAGGGATCGATTCGCCTTTTTTGTCTTTTTTGCCGGTTCCAATAGCAACAACTTGTGCTGTTTCTTGTTTTTTCTTTGCAGTTTCAGGTAGAATGATTCCACCTTTTACTTTTTCTTCAGCTTCCAGACGTTTTACTAAAACGCGGTTGCCCAATGGCTTAAGTTTTGCTTGTACAGCTTGGTCTTTCATGTCAATGCACTCCTATATTAAAGAAGGTAAATAAGAGTGCAAGGATAGCAGATAGAGAAATTTCAGGCAATAGAAATTAGCACTTTTTGTTACTGACTGCTAGTTTTGTGGGTAAGGGTTTCTAATTCTGACACTAGAGAGTCAAATTTACGTAGAGCAGCCCTGACAGGATCGGGTGTTGTGACATCCACCCCAGCGAGCTTTAGAAGATCTATTGGAAATAGGGAACTTCCTCCCTGGAGGAAGTTAAGGTAGTTTTCGCACGTTTTAGGATCGCCATGCAAAACTTTTTCAGCAAGAGAAAGCGCGGCACTAATGCCTGTCGCGTATTGGTATACATAAAAATTATAATAAAAGTGGGGGATGCGAGCCCACTCAATCGCCACTTCTTTATCAATTGTGGTTTCTGGGCCAAAGTAGTCGATGTTAAGCTGCGTATAAATTTCTTTAAGTAGGGTGGGGGTGAGAGGGGTATTGGCTTCGACAAGTTCATGAATTTTAAGCTCAAACTCGGCAAACATCGTTTGTCTAAAGAGTGTAGCGCGTATATCTTCGATTTTTTCATTCACCAAAAAGAGTTTTTCTTCTCTTTTCGTGGTCCGTTTTAAAAGAAGATGCATCAAGAGCTCTTCATTGAATGTGGAGGCAACCTCTGCAACAAAAATGGGGTAGTGACTGTAGTGGTAGGGTTGCGACTGGTTGCTTAAAAAAGAGTGCATGCTATGGCCCGCTTCATGGGCGAGTGTAAATGTATCTCGCAAAATGCCGCGGAAGTTCATGAGAATGTAAGGAAAGCTGTCAAAGCAACCGCTAGAATACGCTCCAGAACGCTTATTTTTGTTTTCAAAGCGATCCACCCATAGGTCTTGTTTGAGTCCTTTTTTTAGGATCGATTGATACTTGTTTCCTAGCGGAGCTACAGATTCAATGACAATGTCTTCAGCTTCTTTGTAGTCCATCTTGATTTCTACCTCAGCAACGAGCGGAACGTACATGTCATAAAGGTGCACTTTGGGGACATTTAAGATGTTTTTGCGCACCTTTACATAGCGGTGCAAAGAGGGGAGTCCTTCTCGTACAGCTTCGATGAGTGAACGATAGACTGAAAGAGGAATTTTTTTAGGAAAAAGAGCAGCGTCTAAGCTAGTCGGGAATTTGTGGGAGTGAGCTGCAAAAACATGGCTTTGCACTTCTCCATACAACAACTCAGCCAAGGTGTTTTCAAAACCTTGGTAGGTGCTGTGCATTTGTTTAAAGGCGTTTTCACGTAAAATCCTGTCGGAAGAGCGGAGATACATTTGGTAGAGGCCGTGCGAGAGGTCTAATTCTTTACCTGAACTATCTACAATTTTTCCAAGCTTAATATCTGCATTGTTGAGCGCCGAAAATGCCTTTGGAGGTGTTTGTAACGGCTTTGCTGCCATCGCGATTAGCCCTTCTTGTTCAGCGGAGAGTGTGTGTGGGCGCATGCGGACAATTTTTTCGATATGAAATTTATATGTATTGAGAAGAGGTGAGTTTAGGTAGTTCTCAATAGTTTCTGTGGAGAGCTCTAAAATTTCCGGCTCGATCCAAGCACATTCTTGTTGAAAATCTGAGAGAAGGCTTGAAATCTGTTGATAAGCTTTTTTGTGTATGTCAAATGTGATATCTTCATCGTGCCTTAAGTGCGCATAGGTATAGAGCTTTTCAAGCTCTCGGCTGAGAGAAGAGGAGAGATCGAGAATTTCTTTTAGAGCTTCTGGGCCCGTTTTGAGTTTTCCGCGTAACGCTTGGAGCTCTGGCCAATGGGGAGAGGAAGGTTTTTTTAAGAGTGTCTCAAAAGCCTTTTCCCAAGCTTGAATAGAGGGGTATAGAGCTTCTACATTCCATTGATCTTCAGGGGAAATATGACTTCTTGTTTTCATAAGTGTCTCTCAGTAGTGGATGTAAAATTTTTTGCGAGCGAGTTCGATAATCATTTCGACTGCTTGGGCTGCATCTGTACCTGTTGCCTCAATCTCAACGCGTGATCCACGCGTTGCAGCAAGGGTTAGGATCCCAAGCAAGGATTTTGCATTCACGACTAGATCTTGATAGCTCAAACTGATCTCTGCTCTGAACCGAGTCGTGCATTTAACAAGCTCGGTGGAGGGGCGGGTATGTAGTCCTTTGTCATTAATTACAATAAAAAAGCCTTTGGCTTTGTTAGGGTCTGTGTTTGTTTTCTTCCGTTTGCTTAAAGTGATTCCATCCATGGATCGAAATGCTTGCTCTTTTAAATATTTTTCATCAATTTCCTATCAAGATACACAACGGTGTGGATCTAATCAAACAATTTTTTATTCTGCATATGGAATTGTTTTTTCCAATACTTTTTGCGTACAGTAAACGGGCACCTTATGCTGTAGAGCGAGCGTAATACAGTCCGAGGGTCTAGCATCTATTTCAACAATGTGCAGTAAATCACCTATCTTCTGTTCTAAAAAGAGTCTGCAAAAATAAGTTGTATCTTGAAGGTCGTTGATCACAACTTGTTTTAACTTGATTTCAAGACCTTTAAAGATAGAGTTCATGAGGTCGTGAGTATACGGTCTGGGCTTGTGGATGGAAGATAGATACATTTGCATTGCTTTTCCGCTTGAGGGATCGGTGTAAATTGCAAATTTTTTTTCTTCCGTGCCGATCACTATGCATGTATAGGCGCGCGATTGCATCACTTTTTCAAACTTTACTTGTACTAACTCCGAGGTTTCTTCCATATTGAATGTCCTTTAATCCCTAAAATGCATTGTTCCGTCTGCAAAGCCAACAAGTGCCTTGAGAGGGAGGTTAAAAAAGAATCCAGTATCTACAACACCTGCTTGTCTCACAAGACGGTCGTGGTCAAACTCGGGGTTGGCAAAACTTGTTGGAGAGTGAATATCGAAGATATAATTCCCGTTGTCCGTGATGTATTTAGATCCGTCGTCTTGGGTGCGAATTTTTCCTACATACCCAAGTTGTTGAATGCGGTAAAGAGTAGAATTTAACCCGAAAGGGAGAATTTCGAGAGGGAGACCAAATTTCCCCAAAACATCGACAAGCTTGCTCTCATCGATAATAATAAGGATTTTTTTGCTGGCTGTGGCCAGTATTTTTTCACGGACAAGAGCGCCGCCCCCTCCCTTAATCATTCGATTTTGGGGATCAATTTCATCCGCTCCATCTACAGTGAGGTCGATGTGTGTCACCTGATTCATGTCAACGATCGGAATACCACCCGCTTTTGCTTGCTCAAGGGAGCGGATAGAAGAAGAAACGGCGGTGATTTTTAGTCCTTCTTTTGTGCGGTCGATCAGTTCATCTATAAAGTGTTTGGCGGTAGAACCTGTACCAAGGCCTACAAGCATTCCGTTTTCTATAAGGGAGGCCGCTTTTTTTCCGATAGATCTTTTGATTGAATCTTGGGTCATTTGTTCCATAAAAACCCTATATAATGCATCATTCTATTTTGGAAAAGAGCGAAGGTGAAAATGATGCAACGGGATGAATTTGAAAAAGCGCTCAATGACTATTTAAGAAAAGATTTCATTCAAGACTACTGCCCAAATGGACTACAGGTTGAGGGTAAAGATCAAATTAAAAAAGTGGTCACGGCCGTTTCTGCTAATTTGATGACAATCGAACAGGCTATTGAATGCGGGGCAGATGCTCTTGTTGTGCATCATGGTATATTTTGGAACTCGGATTCTTATCCCATTGTAGGGGCTAAACGAAAAAAACTTGAATTATTGCTTAAGCATCAACTCTCGGTTTTCGCTTATCACCTCCCTTTAGATGCACATCAAGAGGTGGGGAATAATTGGACAGCAGCAAGGCAGTTGGGTTGGAAAAATCTAAAGCCTTTTGGCTTGCTAAATGGCACTGAGATTGGTGTGAGGGGTGAGTTTTCGGCGCGACCGATCCAAATGCTCATCGCCGAGCTTGAAACATATTACGCTCATTCAGCTTCTGTGGCCCTGGGAGGCAAAGAAATAGTGCAAAGCGCCGCTCTTATCTCTGGCGGAGCGTATAAAGAGTTATTTTCAGCTGCACAGGCTGGTGTAGATTGTTTTATTACAGGAAATTTTGATGAACCCGCTTGGGGTGTAGCTCATGAGGAGCAGATTCATTTTTTAGCATTAGGACATAGCGCAACTGAAAAGGTCGGTCCAAAAGCTTTGGCCGACCACATTCATCGTTTAGGACTTGATTGTTCTTTTTTGGATGTTTTTAATCCTTTTTAGGCATCCGAGGGAACTGTTGCAGGTTTTTTTTGTTTAATACGCCCTTTGAGCTCTTTTAGACCGACAACTTTTTCTTCAAGAGAGTCCACCTCTTTTGGAGAAAGAGAGGTGAGAATTTTTTGACCAATAGATTGGATCTCTGCATTCAACTGATCCTTTAACGTTTTGATCTCAGGATTTTTAGCTTCACGCAGTATTTCGCGGTCTTTTAAAGCTTTATGCTCAGTGCGATCTTTTCTTTTCTTTATCGCATTAGAACCTGCTTGGCCTAGTTGGGATGCATTTTCAACTTTACGTCGTTGCATCGCTTTTTTAAGCTGATCATCTTGTCGTTCTATGTATTTATTTTTGATGTCTTCATAATTTTCGGGATCTTTAAGAATTTTATTATTCTCATCCTTCTTATCTCCTCCTGTGTCCATAACAAGCTCCTTTACATCTGTATGTTTAAATCACTATGATATCAGAATTCAATTTTCTAAGAAATAGCTGAAGAAGGAATTAAATGAAAAATATAATTACGACCCTAGAAGCTAGAGGCTTTATTGAGGCTAAGACAAGCGATGAGTTAAACCTATTGGTAAACAATCCTTTAAAGGTGTATGTAGGCTTCGATCCCACCTCTGATAGCCTGCATTTAGGCAATTTTGTTGCGATCATGGGGCTCGCTTGGTTTCAAAAATTTCATCACACTCCCATCGCTGTTGTGGGAGGGGCAACCGGGATGATTGGGGATCCATCAGGAAAAAATATAGAAAGAAATTTATTGGATGCAGCAACTCTAGAAAAGAATTTAAAGGGGATAGGACGTTCTTTAAGAGCTGTTTTAAAAGAAGATATCCAGATTTTAAATAATTTTGATTGGTTTCAGTCTTTTTCTTTTCTTGATTTTTTGAGAGATGTGGGCAAACACTTTCGAGTTTCATCTATGTTAGCAAAAGAGAGTGTCAAAGCGCGTCTTGCCTCAGAAGAGGGGATTAGTTTTACAGAATTTAGTTATCAGCTCTTGCAAGCGTATGATTTTTTGCATCTTTATGACAAAGAAGGTGTCACGGTGCAGATGGGGGGGAGCGATCAGTGGGGCAATATCACAGCAGGCTCGGAGCTTGTGCGAAAAATGCGAGCAGAGAGTGTTTATGGACTCACCTTTCCTCTTTTGACTCGCAGTGATGGAAAGAAATTTGGAAAATCAGAGGAGGGTGCGATTTGGATGAATCCAGACAAGCTTTCTATCTATGATTTTTATCAGTATCTTTATCGCTTACCCGATGCAGACATGCCTAAAATGTTTCGCATGCTCACCTTTATGGAACTAGAAGAAATTGAGCAGATCGAAATGGAAATGAGACAAAAAAACTACATTCCAAATAGTGCTCAAAAACGCTTAGCAGAAGAAGTAACACGTCTTGTACACGGTGAGGCGGGAGTTTTAGAAGCACAAAGAATTACGCAAGCCGCTAAGCCGGGAGCTCACACAGTGTTAGATAAGCAAACCTTAAAAGCGCTGGCTGCCGAAATTCCGAACTGTCTATTTGAAAAAAAAGAAGTTATAGGCAAGTCGATAGTTGAACTTTTGGTGCTTTCAAAAATGTTGAGTAGTAAATCAGAAGCAAGGCGAATGATTGAGAGTGGGGGGGTATATATAAATAACGAAAAAGTGATGGATCAAGGGTTTGTGATTGAATCTAATAGTTTAATAGAAGGTGAATTTTTGCTTTTTGGTGTGGGTAAAAAGAAAAAAATGGTGATTCGCGTTGGATAAAAAATTGCCTCATTTGAAAAATTCACTTGAAGCGAATGCTAGGATAGTTATTATACGGTTATAACTTAGCAATATCCGATTGATCAAATAGGAGGAATCAGTAATGGGAACAATGACAAAGAAGAAATTGATCACCACAATTTCACAGGACCAAGGAATACACCCGAATCATGTGAGAGCTGTGATTCAAAACTTCCTCGATAAAATGACAGATGCATTGGCAAAGGGAGACCGTCTTGAGTTTCGCGATTTTGGTGTTCTACAAGTTGTAGAAAGAAAACCGAAAATTGGGCGCAATCCTAAAAATGCATCAGTGCCGATTCATATTCCAGCGCGTCGAGCTGTAAAGTTTACACCTGGTAAGAAAATGCGTCGCTTAATCGAAGGCTCTAAGGAAGGGGACGATTATGATGATGAAGATGAAGATTAAGATTAAGTTCTTCCCTTTTTCTAGATAATTGTTTTACCCTCGGTTTTCCGAGGGTTTTTTTTCTAAATATTATGAATGTATACGCGCCTCTTTTTGAGCAACTCAACGACGCAGTTGATTTAAAAACACTTCAGCAGATTGCAGCCTCTCCTCTTTTTGTTGAGCATGAGCGGCTACAAGCTCTTCATGCGTTAAAAGGGCAAGATAGCTCCTTATTAAATTTTTCAACGCTCAAAAGTGGAGCTCTTCCTTTATTTGGAAAGAGCTTGTTTCCATGGGGAGCGCTTCCCTATCCAGAAGAGCACGCTTTATTGGGAGCCCTGTTAGCGCAAATTGAGAATGAACGGCCGATCGCCCAAGGGATGAGAGTTTATCAGCAAGCAACCCTTGATCATCATCAGCAACCTCTTCAGTTTCTATTTGCACAAGAGAAAGGAAGTAGCCTTCAAGGATTACAAAAAGCGAATGCAGATTTTTTTGAAGCGCTTCAGGTGCGACCTGAGAGATCTTCGCAGTTTATTGATCAAGAACTTGGGCTGATTGCAATAAAAACAGACATCTCGACTCTTTTGTGTGTGGGTAGTGGATGTAAAAGTGGGATTGGAGCCTTTTTATATCATGATGTAGGCGTTGTGAATATGGGACCTCAACTTTCTCCGATTGGAGAGTGTTTAGCTTTTGGTATAGCGGGTAGAGCTGAAAACCTTAAGTTAATGCAAGGTGAAGATGAATTCGCGCTTAACTTTCGCTCCCGACTAGCCGCTAACAGTACACGCTCAACAGGTTTTTTGCATTTACAAGACTCGGGTTATAGCGCTCTTTGGCTAGAGGCTGAAATGCGAGGGAATGCGACACAGCTTCATGTAAATGGACAAATTATAGGAACGGGCTCTTTTGAAAAAGGGCTTTTTACTATTTTTGGAAAGGGAGAGGTGTGTTCTGTCGCCCGTTCACATAAACTCATACCCCGCTCGCTCAATCGCTATCAAGGTCCTGTTCAGCAAATTCACTTCGAGAGTACCTTGGCAAAAGTAAGCTTAGAGGCTCCTCAAGGAGCGGTATCGATGGAAGTGATTCCTCTTGCGGGGGACGCAAGTTTTTGGGGGGCTGATTTTTTGGTTGCCTATAGTTTATCCGAGCATGCAATAGAGCTTATTATTTCAATAGAAGCTTGAAAAAAGTTTGAGTTATTCAACACACCTGCTTGAAAGAAATTAAATTGAAGATTATGGTGAGTCTAAGATGTCTACTAAAAAAATATTAAGTTTTGCGCTTGTTGGATTAGGCTTAGTCCTTGTCTTGTTTAATCTCCCTTTTAAAAAGCATAAAAATATTCAAAAACCTGTGCTGATAGAAGAGATTGTTGAAGTATCTGAAGCCACAGAGATTGAAACACTCCAATACACTGCCGCAGAGGTAGCAGAAGAAGTTGTTTCTCTTGCTAAAGCAGTTTCTGAGCCTCTCCAATCTATTTCAGATGATGCAGCACTCCCTAAAGATGTAGACCGTATGGCTGCTCTTTTTCAGCCTTATCCCCCCACTCTTTCTATTGTAGAAACGGTCTCTTATTCCGGACGTGTTGATTGGCTTACGGGAAGAGCTGCCTATCTTGGTGACTACGCTTCTCATTATCAGACCTCTAAACATTTTATTTCAAGAAGCTTGCATGGAATGGGAAATTATCTCTCAGACGTTGTTTCCACAGGAGATCGTTTCAATGTCTATCGCCCGGACAAAGAAATTGAATTTCATCTTGTTCTTGATCTTTCACGTCTAAAAATTTGGCTTTACTACTTTGATAAAGACGATAATATTCGACAGCTGTTAAAATCTTACTACGTATGCGCAGGGCGTTTAGATAGTTCTCGCATTTCGGGGTGCTTAACCCCTACAGGAACTTTTTTAATTGGAAACGATGTGGCTGTCAATCAGCCGGGTGGTGTAGGAAATTTTAAAAATGAAACTAGAGAGGTCATCACTGTTTTTGGTGTTAGATGGATTCCTCTAGCCCGAGAGATAGCCAATTGCACGGGGTCGTGCAAAGGACTTGGACTTCATGGAGTGCCCTGGAAAAGGAGTTCTGAGACTCATGAGCTTCAAGAGTGTAGAGAGTGTATAGGAAGTTATGAGAGCAGCGGCTGTGTTCGTCTTCTCTCTGAAGATATAGAAGAAATTTATTCAGTCATCGTTGCAAAACCTACCTATATTCATATCGTTCGCGATTTCACAGAAGCTCAATTACCGGGTAAAGATCTTGATCTTTAATTCTGTTTTAGATATATTTTATTATTAATTAATTTACAGGTTTTTTTAATATGGACGTTTTACCTCACGAGAAACAAATTTTTGAATGCGAAAAAGCGATAGAGCAGTTTAAAGAGCAAAACCAAAAAAATGAGTTACTTTCAGTAGGTGAGTTAAAGAAGCTTGAAAAGAAGTTAGACAAACTCAAAGAAAAAACTTACTCCACGCTCACCCCTTGGCAGAGAGTGCAAATTTGCCGCCATCCCAATCGTCCCCGTTCGATTGATGTGATTCATAATATTTCCGAAGAATTTGAAGAGCTAGCAGGAGACAGAGCTTTTAGTGATGACCGTGCTGTGATAGGAGGGCTTGCAAAAATTGATGGACGCAAGTTTATGGTGATTGGTCAAGAGAAGGGGAATGATACGGCGAGTAGATTAGAGCGTAATTTTGGAATGCTCCATCCAGAAGGTTTTCGAAAGGCGCTCCGATTGGCTCAAATGGCCCAAAAATTTCATCTTCCGATTCTTTTTTTGCTCGATACACCCGGCGCTTTTCCTGGCCTCACCGCTGAAGAGCGAGGACAGGGCTGGGCAATCGCTCTTAACTTGCGTGAACTTTTTTGTATCACAACACCCATTATCGTATTAGTTATTGGAGAGGGGTGTTCTGGAGGTGCATTAGGAATGGGTATTGGAGATACAATTGGCATGCTAGAGCATTCTTACTATTCAGTCATTTCTCCAGAGGGATGCGCTTCTATTTTATGGAAGGACGCGAGTAAAAATAGCGAAGCGGCTTCTAAGCTTAAAATGCACTGTGAGAACCTTCTTCAATTTGAGGTCATAGACAAGGTGATTCAAGAGCCTTTGGGTGGAGCGCACCACGATCCACAGCAGATGTATACCAATATAAAACAGTTTGTATTAGAGGAGTGGGAGTCCTTAAAAGAGTATCCGCCAGAGATTCTTTTAGAGAAAAGATATCAAAAATTCCGCAAAATGGGCTCTTTTACACAATAGCTTGAACTGCGAGTTGATAAACACCTTACTTCCAAAAGCTAAAACCCAAAGCAAAGATTGTACTTAAGCAAGCAAATCTTGGCTTGCAATGAATCTTGCAACATTTCTACCTCCCGTTACATCTAAAGCAGATCTTTGATTGTTGTCTAGAATCTCCGTGTTTGCTTCGTAGTTTAGGAGGGCGTATATAATTTTTATTGCATTGGGATGATTTAGGTAAGCCCAATCTCGCGCAGCGATGTGTAGAGGGGTTTTTCCGTTGCTATCTTGAGCATTGATGTTTGCGCCAAGTTTTATGAGGGTACGGACAAGTTCTAGATTCTTGGGAGAGTTTGTCCGTGTTGCGAGTTGCACAGCTTGATGCAAAGGAGGATTTCCACGTTTGTCTGGAGTATCGATGTCTGCGCCAAATTCTATGTAAGTGTTGATCG
>JAJACO010000164.1 GCA_022601475.1 Chlamydiales bacterium | reverse complement strand
CCTGTTAGTAGTTCAGTTCAATCGCATTTATGCCGAAGCATAAAGAAAGATCTATAAAACCCTTATTTTTAATAATTAAAACCCCAAGTTCAGGTGAGTACATATGGTACAGAGAGCGAGAGATCTTTCAAATGGGGCAAAAAGGTTTCAAAACGACATTCAGCTTAAGTTATGCAACGATCTCAAATTGAAGAATCGAGATTACATGCGGTCTACGACATGCAGCCCTAAAATTTGCAAACCTTGCGCCATGACACGAGCAACCGATTCGCACAAAAGCAAACGTCGATTTTGCTCCGGCGCCCCCTCCACTCGGCAATCGCGAAAAAAGAGATTAAATTTTTGTGCTAAAAGATAGAGATAATCTGTCAATGCATGCGGTAAAAGCTCATTCTCCATTTGATGCAAGGTTTCTGAAAACCTGAGTAGATGCAAGCCAAGAGCAATCTCTGAGGGGTGCTCTAGGATAATTTTTTCTGCCTGAAGAAGCTTGCTGAGATCAAGGTTTTTAATTTTGCGCTTAATCCCATTCACACGCACATACGAGTACAAAATAAAGGCGGCCGTATTCCCCTCAAAACGGAGCATGCGCTCATAGCTAAATACATAATCACTCACTCGATTACAAGAGAGATCGGCATATTTTACCGCATCGATGCCTAAAATTTGTGCAAGGTTTTTTATCTCCTCCGCACCCATCTCAAGAGAGCGTTGTTCTAGGATTTTTTGAGCCTCATCCACCGCGGTTGTAAGCAAATCGATCAATTTTTCTGTTTCACCCGAGCGCGTGCGATATTTTTTGCCATTTGTGCCCAAAACAACACCAAATGGAACATGATCAAAGCGCACCTTTGTACGATCGAGATATCCCGCTTTTTCAGCTGTTTTAGCGACCAGATCAAAATGGAGGTTTTGTCCCGCGTCTGTGACAACGATGATCCGTTCTGCTTTTTCCGTCTCAACGCGATGCAACATTGCTGCCATATCTGTTGTGTCGTAGTTGTAACCTCCATCCGATTTTTGCACCATTAAAGGGATGCGTAGTCCCTCGTGGAACACACACTTTGCTCCCTCCGATAGGGTGATGAGTCCTTTTTTTTCTAGATCCGCAACAATATCAAAAAGCATCGGATTGTAATACGACTCTCCCCTTTCTTCGAGCTTCACATCTAAAAGGGCGTACACCTCCTCAAAAGCTATGCGAGAAATCTGGCAGATTATCTCCCAAGCTTTGAGCGAATAGGAATCTCCGCTTTGAAGGGCAATTACAGCCTTGCGGGCACGCGTTTTAAACTCTGGGTCTTCATCAAATCGCTTTTTTGAAGCGCGGTACCATTCCATAAGGGCAGGTAGATCTGTTGTTTGATTCCCCTCTAAAACCTGAGGAACTTCCTCCGACATATAGGCAATCAGCATTCCAAAGGCCGTTCCCCAATCACCCACATGATTAAGGCGGAGCACATCGTGTCCCAAAAATTCAAAAAGGCGCGCAATGCAATCCCCTATGATTGTAGAACGGAGATGTCCCACATGCATTTCTTTTGCAATATTTGGAGAAGAGAATTCTACAATGATGCGTTGAGGATGCGCTGGAAGAGGGATCCCTAAGTGGGAATCTCTGAGCATTTGATCGACATTATTTGATAAAAATGGCGCTTTTAGGGTGAGGTTAATAAAACCCGGACCTGCGATTTCTACTTTTTCAAAAAGTGCCGTTTGAAGGTTTTCTACAAGCGTTTGAGCGATTGCTCGAGGTGATTTTTTAGCAAGCTTTGCCATTTTCATGGCGCTGTTGCATTGATAGTGCCCAAACTCATCAGAGGTGGCTTCTGTCACATGCATCTGCAAATCTTTTAGCTCTGGAAAGGCTGCTAAAGCTGCTTGATTGAGCTCTTTTTCTATTTGGGTGATCAGTGGTTGCATAACATTTATGGAGGAGTCCCCTTTGCCCCTTTTTCGTACCACTCTTTTAAGTGGGCAATTTTATCCATTATCTTTGTGGCAATTTCAGTTTGCGCCTCTTTTTTATCTTCTGCCTGAATCTCCGAGTATTCAAGAGGAGTGCCAAAGACGCACGCTGTTTTTCCCCAAAATTTTGGGAACTTACGTTTGGTATTCCAAATAGCAAATGCCCCATAGATATAAACAGGCACAACACGGCATTGGGTGCGTTGTACAAGCATGCCCACTCCTAGTTGCGCTTTATGCAGTGCTCCGTTGGATGAACGTTTTCCTTCAGGGAAAATGACGATTTTTTCGCCACTTTGAATAATCTCCATCGCTTTTTTTAGCGTATTGAGATTCCCCTTCCCGCGACTCACAGGGTGCGTATTGAGCTTGCGAATCAACCATCCAAAAGGAGCAAAATGAAACAAACTATCGCGTGCAAGAAAGTGAATCGCTCCCGGGAACGAAGCCCCCACAATCGGCGGATCTAAAAAAGAGGTGTGGTTGGGTGCAATCATTGCACCTCCCAGCCGGATATTCTCTTTTCCATACACCTTATGGCGATACAAAATTTTTATCAAAATATAGGTTGTGAACTTACAAAATACGCGAATCATATACTTTTTGGGACCAAGGCTAAAACTTGGTCTATCACCTGTTCT
Source organism: Chlamydiales bacterium (assembly GCA_022601475.1). GTDB lineage: Bacteria > Chlamydiota > Chlamydiia > Chlamydiales > JAAKFR01 > JAJACO01. Next base: position 16,752 of record JAJACO010000164.1, on the reverse strand, counting down.
ATGGTTAAATCTGAGGTATCGATTAAATAGGCCGTTTGCGCCGCTTTCAGCGGAGAGATCTCACGCGTGGAATCAAAATGATCTCTTTTGACAAGTTCTTCGAGCACCTCTTCCTTGTTTGCTGGCATTTTTTTTTCTTTAAATTCTAAATACCGTCTTTCAGCACGTACATTAGCTCTCGCATCTAAAAAAAACTTAATGTCTGCTTTTGGGAAAACAACCGTTCCCATATCACGCCCCTCGAAAACAGCGTTTGTAGCTTCACCAAACCTTCGTTGGATAGAGACTAAGGCTGCGCGCACCTCTGCCAATGCAGCTACCTCAGAAACTTTAGAGGTGATCAAAGGTGTACGGATCACCTCCGTCACATCTTCTCCATCGACAAAGTACAGCTTTTGTCCTTTTTGCTCTTTGATCTCAAATCGAAACGTTTCGATCAGGTGGCTCAGCTGCTCTTGTTTTTGCAAATCGATCTTTTCTTTAAGAATCTTATAGGTTAAGGCGCGATACATCGCTCCCGTATCGAAGTAGCTATAGCCCAGTCTTTGTGCGACCGAGCGGGCAATGGTTGTTTTTCCTGTCCCTGAGGGACCATCTATTGTAATAATCATCATTTATACAGCTTAAGTATAGAGAACTCGAAGAAATATGTACACTACAGGAGCTGTAAACAAAAGAGAATCGACCATATCTAAAATCCCACCCACACCAGGAATCGCATTACTATCTTTTACACCTGCATCCCGTTTTAAAAAAGACTCTGCCAAATCCCCTATTTGACCAACGACTCCAATAAAGAGTCCTAACCAAAAAGCTAAGCTATAGGAAAAAGCCTCAAAAACATGGCCCACGCTTTTTCCCAAAAAACAAATAAAGAGACTCATCAAAATAGAGGTAAATAATCCGCCTAAAGCTCCCTCTAAGGTTTTATTTGGGCTCAATTTTAAGGCGAGCTTACGCTTTCCAAATTGACTGCCAATAAAATACCCTCCAATATCAGCTGCTTTTGTCACCGCAATCATATAAATAATCCAAAAGCTCCCTTCAAAATACGCACTCTGTGTGCGATTATAGGTAAAAAAATACATCACCCGCACAAAAAGAGCTAAAGGGATACCAATATAAAAAACACCGAGTAAGGTTGTAGAAATATGCGTGAGAGGAGAGCGTCCCACAATAGCAAAGTGGATAAAGGCACCAAAAAAAGCAAGAGCGAGTACAATTTCAGGAGCGTTGGGCCAAAACGAGGTCCAAAAAGGGTAGGGACCTTGCGTTTTTAAAAACACCGCAAACACGTACAAAATGACCGCAACGACGCTCAAATAAACAGCGGGAAATAAACCTTTTTTTTTAACCAGCTGATCGTACTCCCAAACGGCTGTCGCCGCAATGGCTGCCACAGCCGCTGCAAATATCCAGCGCAAAGGGCTATACTCCGCTACAAATATAAATAAAGCGATTAATAGCGCGCTACAACCATTTATGAGAAACCGAATCCCTAGGTCACTATGTTTACGCTTTTTCGGGGTGTCTTTCATCCTACTTACCAACTCGTCTGTGACGTTTTTGAAAATCTAGCACAGCCATCAATAGATCGCGAGGGGTAAAGTCGGGCCAAAGCGTATCTGTGACATAAACTTCTGTATAAGCTAACTGCCAAAGTAAAAAATTACTGACCCTTTTCTCTCCGCTAGTTCTGATAAACAGATCTGGATCTCTAAAATTAGCCGTATCTAACGACAAGGAAATTTTTTCTTCTGTAATGTCCTCAAGCTGGATTTTTTTTTCAAGAACCTCTTGGGTAATTTTTGAAAGCGCACGACGCAAATCATCTCTCCCCCCATAGTTAAGCGCGACCACAAAATCCATCTCCTGACCCGAACATGTAGCCCGTCGCGTCTCCTCTATTGTCTCTTTAAACTGTTCTGAAAAAGGACTCGGATCTCCAATGACATGGAATCGCACCCCCTGTTCCACCATTCTAGAGCATTGCTCATCAAGATAATTTTGAAAAATTTGCAATAAAATGGCGACCTCTTGGGGAGAGCGTCTCCAATTTTCTGTTGAAAAGGCAAAAACCGTCAAAACCTCAAGCCCCAAATCGAGCGAAGCCTCCACAATATCTGGTAAAATAGCCGCCCCTGCTGCGTGCCCCATAAAGGGACTTGCTTGTTTTTGAGCCCATCGTCTATTCCCATCCATGATGATGGCGACATGCTTGGGAGCTGGGTTTTTCAAAACCAAAGTGAGCTCTTGGCTTGTAAAATACTGAGATTTTTTAAATGAGGGACACTGAAGAGGCACGTTTTTCCTGAAAATGTATGCGAGTCTCGTGAAAAATACACTAAACACTTGTTTTGGGACAACATTTGACAGATACAAACTAGAGTGGTATCTTAACGTGTTAATCATTGAAAAAGGATTTTTTTAGATGGAAAAACAAAAAAGGTGGCAACTCTATTTAATTTTGGCAGTGGTACTTCTCACGGTTTACAACATACTGCCCACTATCTTTTACTACGCAAACCCCTTAAAAAAACCCATTGGGCAGACCGAATCAACCAAAGTTGCAAAGGCTATTGTTGAGCGTGTCAATGGTCTTGAAAAATTTACTCTCTCCTGGCTAAAGGCTCAAACTAAGAATCTTGGACTTAAGGCAACAAGCATCCAAATCGACTCCGAAGATCCTCGCTTAGCTCACGTCACCTTTAAAACTTCAAAAGATGCAGATTTTTTTGCCAAGACTCTCTATAGAGCAGGCGCGCTCATCCCATTTATTCCAGCCCAGCTCTCTGCAGATTCCAGATCCTTCGAGCCGGACGCTAAAACAGTGATCGTCCAAAGACGTGTGGGTGTGCATATGGATCCAAGCGCTCTTTCCTCCTATTTTAACTTTGTTCCCAAAACCACCGAAGAAGGAATGGTCTCTCCAGAATATCAACAGCTCATCAACGAAAGAGTTGCGCAGTTAGCTGTCGGTTTTGGAGGTGTCAGTGAACCTGCTAAACTGCTGCAGTCTATCTCGGATTCTCAAGCAAGTAAAGACGCTGTGCTCCGATTAGCCCGCTCGATTATTGATTTTGAAACCTCTTTTGGTGATCAAAGCCCTATTACTCAGCGCTATTTTGCAAGCTTTACACAAGCGACTCCCAACGAAAACCACTCCGAGCTCGTTCATAAGTTTACAGCCAAGCTAGAAACTCTTTCTCAAAAAATCACACAAGACATCTCTTCTATCAAAGCAAGCCAATCAAAATTGCAAGAAGAAGGGAATTTTTTGAGTACAGCTGAGCAGCAAAGACTCGAGGTTTTAGAAAGTCAAAACAACACTCTCAAATCAGCGGCCTCTGTTGTTAAGCGCAACTCTTCACTCTTTGAAAAAGGGTTACAGCCACTCACCGAAGAAGAGGTCTTAGCCACCTTGGGCGCCACACACATCCCCGACGAAAAAGTGCAGACACTTAATCTCGGCGCGCGCAACCCATTTGTAGCTAGCTTAGAAATCGACTGGAATAAAGATCAAATTCAGTTAATTTTACACCCCAATGTCGCAGCGATCCGCTCCTATGAGACTTCCTCAGAGGCTGAAGCCATCCAAGTGGAAAAACTCAACCAACTCTTATTCAATGAGATTGCCGCTGTATCTCGAGAAGCTGACGAAACGATCACCCCTTCTGTCAGTCATTTTGTTGTCTCCTTAAACAAGCTCACCAACAGTTCGAGCTTACTCACATTTGATATTGGAGCGATTGGAGAGGCTCAAGCTGAAACACTTGTCTCTCTTCTTCAAAACTCCTGGCAGCCAAAAGACAAAGAACTGATCCATGATGCGTACCCCATTAGCTCCTATGCAGAGCACAAGCTTAAATCCCCTCAAGATCAAAAGCTTGGGCTTGTGATTTATGTTCCTGCAATGGAAGAGACTTCTGAAAAAGGATTTAGAAATAGCTCCTTGTATGTCATTGCACGTGGAATGAACACCATCCGCCAAAAATACCAAGATTTACCAGATAGCCCCGAAAAAACCTCCTTTGAAAAAGACTTTCAAGCGCTACAAAACACTCTGCGTCAAAATGGATTTATCGGATATTCCGGTGCCTCTGCCGATATGCCGGCAGCCTATCAAAACGACTATATCTTTGAGTTGGACGATTATTACGCTTATCTCATCGCCGCTACCCGAGAAGATTTTTCTGTTAAAGGGAGCAAAAAACTCGCTGTTCTAGAATTCACCGATGTGGAACAAAGAATTTTGACCCTCAACAAAATTGACACGCTCACCCACGAAGATCTTCTGAAATGGCGCGATGAATATAAACAAGCGCAAGTGAGTGTGCAAAAGCAGGCTAGATACGATGTCCCCGCACCTACAAAAAACGTCTTGCTCGATAACCTCAGGCTCAGTTTTATAAAATACTTTAGGGGGGATGAGCGCAAAATCCTCAAATGGGGTCTTGATCTATCGGGTGGAAAAACAGTCCGTGTGGGCCTCAAAGACCGCAACGACCAAACCATCACCAACGAAGATGACCTCAAACAAGCTGTGAATGAGCTCTATCAAAGAGTGAACCGCTTGGGTGTCTCTGAGGTGGGTATCCGCACAGAAGGCTCGACAATTGTCCTCGACTTCCCCGGGTCTCAAGGTCTCTCCGCTTCTGATTTAATTCAAGCCTCTGCGATGTACTTCAATGTGGTAAACGAAAAATTTAGCCCACTTAACCCCACACTTGCCGAAGCGACCAATACCTTTTTGGAACAGGTATGGAATGAGGCCGTCATCACAAGCCGCACAGATCCAGAAAACCTCAACGAAATCGCCTGGCAACATTTAGGTGGCAGCCCCGATAATCCAGAGGAATTTCACCCCCTAAGTAGCCACGCCAAATTGCTTTACGACAATGGCTTGAGACTTGCCGGACCAAAAGCGCCTCTTCGTTCAGGAGCCTTTGATGACACGCTCTCTTCAATCAGCTTATTTAGAGGCTCTGACCTCTCCGATTGGCAGGGACAAACAAATCCTCTTGTCATCATCTTTAGAAACTACGCTCTTGAAGGATCCAGTCTTGTAGATGTTCAAACTGGATATGACGCCTCAGAAGGAAATGTCCTCTCTTTTGGTGTACGCAGCTCTTATCTCGACAGAGAAGGTGATAAAATCAGTCCAAGAGATGACTTTTTTGCATGGACCTCTCAGTTTTCTGAAGAAAAAATCAAAGACACTCCAAAAGAGGCTTTCTCACAAGGTCGCGGATGGAGAATGGCTGTGATTCTGAATGGAACCATTGTCAATGCCCCCACTTTGAACTCGCCTCTTCGAGATAGCGCACGCATTACGGGTAATTTCTCGCAAAGAGAGATTAACCAGCTCGCTGCCGATCTAAAAGCGGGTTCCTTAAGCTTTACTCCCCAAATCCTCTCTGAGGAAAACGTGAGCCCTGATCTAGGAAAAGAGCAGAGAATTCAAGGAATTTCAGCCGCTCTTTTAGGCCTTGTCCTTGTCATTGCGCTGATGTGCATCTACTACCGATTCAGTGGTGTTGTTGCGAGTGTAGCTGTCCTCTTTAATCTCCTCATTTTATGGGGTGTATTACAAAACTTAGGAGCTGCACTCACCTTACCTGGAATTGCCGGTATCATTTTAGCTATTGGGATGGCTGTGGATGCCAATGTTCTTGTGTTCGAGAGAATACGAGAAGAATTTGCGCTGTCAGGTCGACTTCCTTCCGCGATCCAAGCAGGATATCGCAAAGCATTTACCGCGATTGTGGATTCCAACCTCACAACAATCATTGCAGCTGTCATTCTTCTTAATTTTGACTCTGGTCCTATTAAAGGATTTGCCCTCACTTTGATCATCGGGATCATCTCTTCGATGTTCACCTCTCTATTCATGACTCGCTTTTTCTTTGCTGGTTGGGTACAAAATCCCAAGCATAAGTCACTCAAAATGCTCCGTCTTTTTGGAGAAACCAAATTCAACTTTTTGAGCAAAGCTAAACTTGCCATGACCATTTCTATCGTTGTCATGGTGATTGGGGGATTCTTTTTGGTAAAACAGAAAGATAACATCTTTGGAATGGATTTTACAGGTGGCTACGCCTTAACAATCGATCTCACAGAAAAACCCAACACCCAATATCGCAATGTTGCCGAACAGGCGCTTGTCAATGCAGGTGCAGCTAACAGTGATTTCCAAATCCAGGAGCTCAACAAACCCAACCAACTGCGCATTCAGTTAGGAACAAGCATGGAGCTTGAAGAGAAGCCTTTCTACGCCATTGAAAAAACACCTCCTGTCCAAAACCCTCTCTTCACCTACCAAGATTATCCTCGCATTGTATGGATTGTAGATGCTTTAGAACAGGCCGGATTAGATGTAAACCCCGCCACTCTGCCAGAACTCAACCAACACTGGACAGAAATGAGTGGACAGCTCTCTGACACCATGCGCAATCAAGCCCTCCTCGGCTTGGGGTTAGCTCTACTCAGCATCTTGATTTACATCACATTCCGTTTTGAATTTAAGTATGCGATCAGTGCAACAATTGGCTTGGCCCATGATATCTTAATCACATTGGGGATCTTAGCTTTGGCCCACATCTTCATTGAAGATATCCAAATCGATTTACAGGTGATTGCCGCTTTAATGACCATCGTAGGCTATTCACTCAACGATACCATCATTATTTTTGATCGTATCCGCGAAGATTTGCGAGTGCATCGAAAGCTCTCCTTCTCTGAAATCGTTAATCACGCCTTAAATGCCACCTTGAGTAGAACTGTAATGACATCCACAACAACACTTGTTGTGTTGCTAGCACTGGTTGCTTTTGGTGGTGCATCCATCTTCAACTTTGCCTTGATCATGTCGCTCGGTGTTGCTATTGGAACGCTCTCCTCTCTCTATATAGCAGCTCCCATGTTGCTCTATTTTCATCGCAGAGAAGAAACAAAGGAGCAGGAGTCCACACCTCCTAAAAACGCGTAAGTGACCTTCTCTTTTTTTTCTCATCGATTAGTATGAGAGAAAAAAGTTGATGATTGGTATCATGAACAGAAGTGTTCTGAATCAGCGATTATACGCACAAACCGAGTATTGAATGGAATCGAGCAGTGAGCCAACCTGGATTTTCCCAAAAGAAAATTTAGATCAGCTAAACAAAATTATTAAAGAGTTTCACATCCACCCGATTACTGCACAAATCTTGGTTTCTCGGGGGGTTGTGTCGCGCGATGAAATTCACGATTTCCTTTACTCAAAGCTCCCTGATTTATACGACCCTAACCTCTTTTTGGACATGGACAAGGCGATAGCTCGCATCCTGGAAGCTTTTGACGAACAACAAACCATTCTAGTTTATGGAGACAATGACGTTGATGGGATGACAGGGACAGCCTTGTTAGCCGAATTTTTTAAGCGGGTGGGTGGAAAAGTGCACTACTACGTGCCTAACCAGTCGGTTCAAAGAGGACGCCCCTTACTTGATGCTCTAGATTTTGCGAAAAAACATCATTGCAAAGTGATGATCACAGTGGATTGCGGCATCACTGCGACAAAAGAAATTAAAGAAATTTCGGGGCATGGAATTGATGTGATTGTCACAGACCATCATGAACCCACCGAAAAAATGCCCAGCTGTGTGGCCCTTCTCAATCCTAAAATCCCCAACCAAACCTATCCCAATCGCGATCTCACAGGTGTGGGAGTAGCTTTTAAGTTGGCACACGCTGTTGCCAATCAATTGGTCGCAAAAAAAGCTGTCCCTCCACGCAAAGTGGATCTCAAAGTTTACCTAGACCTTGTCGCGCTTGGCACGATTGCAGATATGGGAGTGCTTTTGGGCGAAAACCGTATCCTTGTGCGCTATGGACTCAAACAGCTACAAAAAACAAAGCGCATGGGCCTTATAAAGCTCTTCTCTGTATGCGGAGTGGAGCGCTCAGAACTGAATACAATAGACATTGCCTCAAAAATTGCTCCGCGCATGAATAGCTTAGGGCGAGTAGCTGAACCGCGTAAAGGGGTAGAGATGCTGCTTGTGCGAGATGAGAAAAAAGCTGAAAACCTCGCTAATGAGCTCGATCTTTTTAATATTCAGCGGCAAAAAATTGAGCAAGTAGTCTCAATTGATGTGGAGCAAATTCTCGGAACAACCCCCGAAATTTTTAAAAACAAGGCGATTGTACTTAGCTCTGAGCATTGGCATCCCGGTGTCATTCCCATTGTTTCGGCTCGTATTGCAAAGCAATACAACCGTCCCACGGTCATGATTGCAATAGATAATGGTGTGGGTAAAGGCTCGATCCGCACCATCCGTGAATTTCCTCTTCTTCCGGTTCTTAAAAAGTGTAGCGATCTTTTTATCAGCTATGGAGGACACGACTTTGCAGCAGGGCTCACTCTTAAACAAGAAAACATCGAGGCATTTACAAAACGCTTTATCCATGCGGCCAACTCCTCTTTAAGAGAAAAAGATATTCTATCAAAGCTTTACATCGATGCTCCTGCCAATTTTGATGCACTCACATACGACCTTTTGGCCTCTTTAGAGCTATTTGAGCCCTATGGAAACGAAAATCCTCAGCCATTGCTTTACTGCGAAGCTAAACAAGCTTGGCCACCCAAGGTGATCGGAGGCATGCATCTTAAGCTCTATCTAGAACAGGGAGATCGCATGCTAGAGGGAATTGCTTTTGGGATGGCTGATAAACGAGCCCTTCTGCGACAACGTAATCTCTCATTGCGCATCGCCTATACACCGCAGATCAACCGTTTTCATAATAAGAGTAGCATTCAGCTCCTGATCCGCGATTTCCAAATCATTGACTGAAAGAGTCAATCCCGATATTCAGAAATTCGGCTTAACATGATGGGCAGGATCCGCCTCACGGCGGGTAGGATAGGCAAAATAAAATGATTTTTTAATCTCAAGTCTGCTCGACAAAGTGTTAGACTGCGTTTATGTCGCGTAAGCGACATCATGAACAAAGAGGATTCTTCTTCTGAAAAAGGACTCCTTTCAAGGGAAATCCAAACCAATTCCCTTTTTCAGAAGAAGAATCCTCTTTGTTCACTATCGCCTTTCAGGCAAACGCAGTTTCCTCAGAATGAGTATAATTCCCACTGCCTATCTTGCCCGCCGTCAGGCGGATCCTGCCCATCCTGTAAGTAGATCAGTTCAATTGCATTCTTGCAATCATCGATCGAGCAAGCCAATCTCTGTTAAGTAAGCAATATTCTTATAAACATACCGCGGATACGTCCCATCTATCGGCACAAGGGGCCAGCCATTGACACACGCTCTCCATTCTTCCTCGGAACAAAATTCATCTCCCCCCCCTGCACTCGCATAAAACTGCTCCTTAGCTGCTGCATATCCCCCCACCAAACTAAAATGCCAACCCGCCTTTAAACGAGGAAGATCTCCCACCGTTCTGTAAAGATTGCGCAAGTTTTGGGGACTTGTATTCAAAAGAGTGCAATATCTTACCGCCAAAGTGCCCGACCAAATACAGCTCGATTCTCGATTCAGAAACCATTGATAGGTTTTTTGCCAAAATCCCACCATCCCATAGTGATCCACATAACGCGCCGCATAAGGAATGATCGCCCCTGGAATCAATTCATTCGCATCCGAGATCAAAATCAAATCATCCGCATCACACCCTTCAAGCGCCCGCATGATTTGATTGCGATGCCAACCCTCACGCGTCCAGCCATCTTCTGTCTCTAGCGCATCTGTGAGCTGCACATAAAAAATTTTATCCGCAAATTGGGCAAATCTCTCTTTATTTTGCTCAAAATAAAAAGGCTTCAGCTCTCCTGTTCTATGCGTTTTATCCCACTCAACAACCACAAAGTAATCGACATAAGGATTGAGCTCATGAAAACGTATTTCTATAAGATCCATCTCATTATGCAAAATAAAACAATCATAAATCTTAGCATCCAGCGAAGAAAAACAGAATATGGAGATGAATAACCAGATTTTAAGCATAGATCCACGTAATCCGATCGATTGGTATAAGGCTTTGACAAGCATGCCTTAAACCATTTTTTTTTACATACAAAAAACGCCCAATCTAAAGATTGGACGTTTTTTGACATGAGCCATAAGTTTTTAAGTAACTAACTTGCAGCCTGTTCTGAAGATTCTTTACTCTTTAAATACTCATCGCGATAACGATTCACCTCATCTGTATGAATCACCCAGGCTGCGCCCTTACGCGCTCCTTTGATCATGCCTGTGCGTGTGGCATAATAAATTTTCTGTGAGGGTACACCTAAAATCTTAGCCACTTGATTAACAGAGTAGTATCCTCTGTTATTGTCGAATAAAAGCTCGCCGTCAAACATCGATTTTTCGCGTGAATATTTGTTCTTACGATACTCTTCAAGATCGTGAAGATCAATTTCCCAACGCGTTTTCTTTGTCGCTTTAAGCTTCTTTTGCTTAATCGCAACATAAATCGCCTGACGCGTGACGTTATTAATTTTAGCCGCTTCTGTAATTGAAACAACTTTACGATCTGCTGTATTCGCCACAGCAGATGGAGTTGTGTTTGTCATCTGATCTGACACGAACCCCTCTTGTTTTTCTCTGTTATCTTCCATTCTTATAACCCCCTAAGGTTTTTTAAAGTTTATCAAAAGTAGTTTATAGGTGAGATAAACCAACTGCGGTGTGAGTTAAAATCCCTGGTGTGAATTGTTGGTAAAGAATCCAATTTAGTTTTCTATGTTTTGGATTCGGTCTATTTTTTATATCTCACTTGTCCTTTAAGTATTTATTATGGAGTATATAATAATTATGAATCAAGATTTTTTTTATTTAGTGTAAATCCAATCTTTGACTCAAGAGGGGAGATTCCTCCCCTTTCTCCATCACATTACCTGAATGCGTGTAATATTTTGATTAAGATTGAAATTCTAATCAATCTATTTTCTTAATTTTTTCATTTTTTATTACACCTTAATATAATCTTAACTCGCCGATTAGTTTCTTCATCAAGAACATGTGAAGCATCATCGCTCGAGTTTCTGGACGAACCCACGATTTACTGGATTAAAATGGGGTGAATGTCAATGATTCAGTTTTTAGATCTAAAAGCGTGCTTAAGCAATGTTACAGAAATTTCTACTCCTCTTTATTTTTGTCACAAGTTCTATGTTTGGGAGCAAACTTCCCGACATTAACTCCAGCGAAGTTGCGGAGATTCTTGGGCAAATGATGGAGGCACATGTCTCTTGCAAGTCCCTCACTCCTTCCATTGTGCAGAGAGCTCTTGAGAAGTATCTGGAGGAACTCGACGCCACTAAAACATACTTTCTCTATAACGAGGTGGCCCTATGGACCGACCCTTCTGAAGATCTTTTAGCAGAGATCTGCCAGTCGATGAATCGGGGGGATTTCTCGCACTATAACCAGATTCACAAAGCGATGCTCCCTGCGATTGAAAGACGCAAACGATTTGAAGAACAATTAGAGAGCACGCCGCTGCCAGAAAATGTAAATGTCTCTGAGTTTAAAGAGCTCGATTGGGTCAAAACCGAAGACGAACTGTTTGACCGCTTATTGCGAATCAAGTCCCTTCAAGTAACAGCTGCTCACAAACTCGATGAGGAATTCCAAGAAAAAGTGCTTCTGCGTATCACCAAAAGACGTATAGTACGCGAAGAGGAGCTTTGCTCTCTAGATGAGAATATCCAACAAAAACTGATTCTCACAACTGTCTTAAAAGCCTTTGCCTCCTCCTTTGACGCGCACACCTCCTACTTCACCCCCGTAGAGGCCTCTCAGTTCATGATTCAGGTGCAACAGCGCCTTTTTGGCATTGGCGCTCAACTCAGAGATGATTTAAACGGTTTTTCGGTCGTGAAGATTATCGAGGGCGGCCCTGCCACCCGCGATACGGGCTTAAAGGCGAACGATCGGATCATTGCCATCGATTCTGAACCTGTTGTTGGTTATGAGATCACAGAAGCTGTAGAGCTCATCCGTGGCGAGGAGGGAACACGCGTTAATCTCACCGTTCTGCGCCCAACAAGCGAGGGAGAAGAAAAATTAGACATTGTGATTATTCGCGGAGAGGTGGTCATTCAAGAAGCGCGCATTGAATCAAACATAGTTCCCTTTGGAGATGGAGTGATCGCTCACATCTCTCTGCACGCCTTTTACCAAGACCCGCAACGGTGCTCCTCTGCAGATTTGTACGACGAAATCAATAAGATTCAAGAAGAGCACACCCTAAAAGGGATTGTTTTGGATCTACGCTCCAATGCAGGTGGCGTCCTTCCCCAAGCCGTGGCGGTTTCAGGTTTATTCATTACAAAAGGAATTGTCTGCTCTATTAAAGATAATAACGGCAATCTAGAACACCTACGCGATCTCGATGGAAAAACAGCCTATGATGGCCCACTTGTCATCCTTACAAGCAAAGCAAGTGCTTCTGCCGCAGAGATCGTCGCACAAACCCTCCAAGATTATGGAAGAGCGATTGTTGTTGGAGATGAGCACACCTATGGCAAAGGCTCTTTTCAGACATTCACTCTCGATGCGTCCAATCACACTAAGGTGAATCCCAAGGGTGAATTTAAAGTAACTCGCGGCAGATACTATACGGTATCCGGAAAAAGCCCTCAGCTCGTGGGAGTTAAGCCCGATATTTTGGTTCCGGGAATCTACTCAGAGGCCGAAATTGGAGAAAAATATGCAAAATTTGCTCTCGACAACGACTCCATTAAAGAAAATTTTCACGACGATCTCTCGGATATACCCGTCGTACAGAGAGACCAAATTAGCTGGCTCTATCGCTTTAACCTACAATCGAAAATCAAAACTTTTACGCGCCACCTAAGTACTCTGAAAAAAAATTCAGAAATGCGGGTGAATCAAGACCCCACCTACAAAAATTTCTTAGAGATCCTGCAAAAAGATGAGATTGAGTCTGAGGAGATTGCTTTTTACTCCAAAAACGACCCTCAACTCCACGAATCATTTAATATCATGAAGGACTTGATAGTCCTTCTGAAATAACCATAAATACAGTATACTTCTGCGCATGAAAAATGTCCGCGTCCGCATAGCCCCCTCTCCTACGGGAGATCCTCATGTAGGCACAGCCTACATGGCCCTATTTAATCTGATCTTTGCCCGCCGCTTTGGTGGCAAATTTATCCTGCGTATCGAAGATACCGATCGCACGCGCAGCCGCTCCGAATACGAGACCAATATCTTTGAGGCGCTCAAATGGTGTGATATCAGCTGGGATGAGGGTCCAGACGTAGGAGGTCCTTACGGTCCCTATCGACAATCTGAGAGAAGCGCTCTCTACAAAAAGTATGCCGACAAGCTCATCGATGAGGGCAAGGCGTATAAATGCTTTGCCACGTCCGAGGAGCTCGCTGAAATGCGCGAACTCGGTTCCAAGCTTGGAGGACGAGGCGGATATGATCGACGGTACCGTAATTTAAGTCCCGAGGAGGTCGTTCAGCGCGAAGAGGCGGGACAATCGTACGTCGTGCGACTCAAAGTGCCTCTCACAGGCGAATGCGTGCTAGAAGACGCAATTAAAGGACGCATCACCTTCCCTTGGGCTGACATTGACGACCAAATACTCCTTAAATCGGATGGATTTCCCACCTATCACCTAGCAAATGTCGTCGACGATCACCTCATGGAAATTTCTCACGTGATCCGCGGAGATGAGTGGATCAGCTCAACACCCAAACACATCTTGCTCTACGAGGTCTTTGGCTGGGAGCCACCCCAATTTATCCACATGCCTCTCCTCCTTGGGACAGACGGTAAAAAGCTCTCAAAAAGACGCAATCCCACCTCTATCTTCTACTACCGCGATGCAGGCTACCTCAAAGAAGCATTTATCAACTTTTTAACCCTCATGGGCTACAGCATGCCGGGGGATCAAGAGATCTACTCCCTTGACGAAGTGATTAAGCAATTTGATCCAAAGCGCATTGGGCTTTCAGGAGCTGTTTTTGATACAAATAAGCTCGACTGGATCAATCAGCAATACTTGATTAACCACATCCCCCAAGAGAAGCTCTGGGAGCGACTCAAAGAGTGGAGTTTCTCAGACGCCTACATGCAACGGCTCATGCCCCTTTGCCATACGCGTATCAAGACCTTTGGGGAATTTATGGAGCTGTTCTCCTTCCTCTTTATCAACCATTTAGAATACACCCAAGAGCTACTCACTCCCAAAAAGATCACTCCCGAGCAGGGAGCGTGTATCTTACAGACCCTGATCTGGTCTCTAGAAGAACACGATGACTGGGGAAGCGCCGCTTTTGAACAAAACTCCCACACAATCGCAAAAGTCTTTGGCGTCAATCACAAAAAAGTGCTCATCGCTCTTCTTTATGCGGCTCTTATGGGCAAAAAACAAGGCCCTCCCCTGTTCGCCTCTATAGAGCTGCTTGGCAAAGACCGCACGCGCGTCCGTCTACTCAATGCAATCCACTTTTTGGGAGGCCTATCCAACAAAAAAATCTCTCGTCTTAAGGATGGTTGGGAGAAGGGCGACTTAGCGTCTTTGATGGAAGGGTAGACTCAGCAGAGACTGTTTCTTTCTCTTTTGATGCCTTATCAGCCATAATGTAGGGAGGTTGATAAGGCATCGGACAACACCCCCCAAGCAACCCGATTATCAGCAGCAAATAGATTCCTTTTAGCATCTTTTTCATAGTATTTATACTTTATAATAATATCTAAATAAATCACTAGAATAAGAACATTTAAATAAAAAAAATATTACATATAATATTGAATATTAACAGTAAATATGCTACAATTAATTCTATAATTATTTTTTAGGGGAACAAATGGTACGTTTAAACAATCTAGAAGCGTCAGCTCGAGCCAAAGCTACAAAACTTATAGATGAGAAGGGTTATGACGCTGGAGAGGAAACCACACGTATACTGTTTGGTCGCAAGGTCAAAGTAAAAGAATATACAAAAGAAGAGACCTCCAAATTAAAAACTGCAGCTCATGGTGCACTTGGAGCGCTAAAAGCTGTAACTGCACCTGTAGTAGCCCCCATAGCTTATGGGATAGCAGCTACAACATCTCTAGAAACGTCAAATGTCAACGACTACTTCAAGTCCATCGCAACCGATTTTACAACCGTCAAAACAAGCACCAAGACTGAATACACTCATGCACCGGTCGAGAATGAAAAAATCAAGACTCCACCCAATCAAGCTACCTTAGATGAAATTGAACGTCTCCGCCCCAACTACCTAACTAATCATCACAGCGAAGATGCAAAGGATCTCAAAGAGCTTCGAACCTATATTAACAAGAAAAATAAACTCGCAAACCTAGAAAAGAAGCTGCTAAATCATTTAGATCGTCAAGCTGATGGTCTTTTAGACGCCGACACAAAGTGGAAATATACTGAATCTAAACACACTTTAAGCGACAATGCTTCCTCTCCAGAAGAGAAGCAGAATGCAGAAAAACAATTAAAAACCATCCAGGATGAATTTTTAGAGACAATGGCGAACTATGATTCTATGGACATTGATGCTGCTGGAGCCTCCATACCAGAAGCGTTAAAACAGGAATATAGCGAACTTAAAACCGAACTTGACGATGTCGATTCACAACCCGTCAACTATTTTCAAGTCAAAGCATCCGAGGACTTGGGTAATGGAAAAATCTCTGAAAATCTTACTGATTACAAACAATTGGTGGATCACCTTGAAGGAAAAGGTGAAATGCCAGAAAGATATGTAGCTGCAAGTCTAGCGCCTAAAACGCAGCAAGGAGCCGAAGATATCTTAAATCAAGGCTATATCCACGGAAGACCCGACACTCTACGTCGACATCTAGAACTGAATGGAAAAACAATTAAAGGGCAAAAATTCAGATTAGATCCTTCAACAGGCCACGAATGGTTATTGAATGGAGATACTTTAGTTTTCCTTCCTCATGGAGAGATCAAAGAAGCGATGCTATACAATTTCTACGATGCCAAAACAGGACTGCCTATTCAAAACAAAGGGCGTCGAGATCGTTTGATTTTTGACTTCTGTGTCACCTACGACCACATCCAAAGCTCTAGAGATAAAGAAGCGCACGCCTTAGCCAAAGACTTCCGGGCAAATTGGGGAAAAGATCCATCTTGGATAGAGAAAAAATTCCCGGGCAAGGATGGTCTGCAAAGAATCCAGACTGTTCAAGCTCAGCTAGCAGCCATGAATGATGATGAATTACAAGCTTATTTCAAAAAATTATTGGATAAAGGCGTGATGGTCCTCGACTCTACCAATAAAGAGCTGCGCTTCTATAGCGAACTTGATATGAATGGAGATGTCAAACTCAATAAAGGAGGTCGGGTCGTTGAACTTCCAGAAGAGGTCAAAAGATCTATAAGAGAACATCACCAAACGCCTGAAGGAAATAAGGGGCCTCCTGATCTCAGCGGAAAAGAGGCAACCCAAACTCCTAGCGCAGTCCCTCCTCCACAAGATGAGAATGATGAGGACGATGAGATTTCACTCAACTAGTAACCTAAGCTTTGGGTTTTAGCTTTTGGAAGCAAGATGTTTATCAACCCGAAGTTTAGGTTAACAGGGTAGGCAAGATCCGCTTGACGGCGGGTAGGATAGGCAGGATAAAATGATTGTTTAATCTCAAGCCTTATTCGACAAAGTGGTAGACTGCGTTTATGTCGCGTAAGCGACATCGTGAACAAAGAGAATTCTTCTTCTGAAAAAGGACT
>JAJACO010000163.1 GCA_022601475.1 Chlamydiales bacterium | reverse complement strand
TAGACCCGCTTTCACAGCGAATGCGCGCGAGCTTTTTAGAATTTAGCGAACGCAGAGAAGCCAAGAAAGTAGTCTTAAATTCCATATAATCAAAGATGTGTTGTTTTTTTTTGCGTCTTTGCTTCTCTCCGTTGATTGTTTTTTTTCTAAGTTTTTGTTGTCACCTGAGAATGTCGGTGGTAATGTCATGACGCTATGACAACACCTGTAAAAGAGCGCTCTTTTGAGAGCGATGAAAAGTTAAAACTTCCCCGTCCTTTTATCTTGCGACGGGTGCACTCGTTGCTAGGCATCTGGCTTGTTATCTATTTATTCGAACATCTTTTAGTTAACTCTCAAGCACCCGTCTTTTTTGACGATGATGGCAATGGTTTTGTATCGATGGTCAATCAAATACACAGTCTTCCTTATTTACCGGTGATTGAGATTCTGTTTTTGGGATTGCCATTTTTGATACACGGCGTGTGGGGTGTTTTTTACGCCTTAACGAGCAAAGGCAATGCGCATAGAACAGATGGAACAAATCCTGCCCTGCCTCAATACAAACGGAATCGCGCGTATAGCTGGCAGCGAATTACCTCGTGGCTATTGCTGATTGGAATTGTAGCACATGTCATTCAGATGCGTTTTGTAGAAAATCCGACGCATGTTCAGGATGGAGATGAGCAATTTTATGTCACCCGATTGGTAGCCGATCAAGGTTTAGAGCAGGCAGCAGAAAAGTTTGATGTGCATCTGTATTCTCGATTAGAAGAGGGCACGGTCTGGTATAAGGCGGTGGAACATAAAAAATTGAAACCGGGACAGGTTTGGGTAGTGGCATCTAATGCCGGATCTGCTTTTTTGTTGATTGTGCGAGAAACATTTAAAAGCCCCGTGATGGTGATTTTATACTCGATTTTGGTCATTGCGGCTGTTTATCACGCTTTCAATGGATTGTGGACGGCTATGATTTCGTGGGGAATCACCTTAACGCGTCGTTCTCAAAAACGGATGCGCTTGATCACGTCTACTCTAATGGGAGTGGTGCTCTTTTTGGGACTGCTCTCCGTTTGGGGGACTTATCTTTCTATGAAAATGTAATCAGTAAAAAAAAACAACTTTAATAAATTCTTAAAACTGACTATAACTTGCCCCTAAAATTCTAGGCAAGTTTATGAGAAAGATTCTCGCTCTGCTACTGATTCTTTTTTCATTCAAGCTTGTAGGGGCGGAGCTCTTTGATATTGAGACTTCAAGCAATTGCGGAGAACTTGCGCCGCCTCCCGCGGTCTTCTGCTCAAAAGAGCTTTCTACTTTTATCCCTGTGCTTCCCAAAGTAAATGTGATTACGGGTGAATATTGCGAGGAGGAGGTCGATCTAGTGGTTGCGGGGATTGAACCGCTTTCTTACCGCCGTTTTTATGGACATCAAGGGCACAAAGATCCGGCCTATGGACATTGGCGCATCAACCCCGAATGCTTTATGGTATTCAACTTCGATCTCACAAAGCACTTCAAACGCCGTTTTGACACCCTTGTAGGAGCTGGCGAGCGCAACGGAAGCTATCTTTTGTACGAACAAAGAAACGGTAACCAATTCTCTTTTGACGCTGCAAAACACACCTCCTTCACTCATTCTGACAGCGTAGGACAATCTCACCCACTGAATACATGTGTCACTTATCAAAAAATTCAGAGAGAAGACCAATTTGGTTGGTATAATGGAACTCTTAAAAGTGGAAATGGAACACAACGCCATTTTTGCACCAACCTGACGGTATGGCCGGAAAATAAAGTCATATTTGGAACATTTCCGGTTCCTCCCTATCAGGCCAGAGTAACCGAAGAGCGATTACCCAACGGAAATATCATTCAATACGATTATATTGACTTCAACGATGAGGAATTTAGGACGCGCTATTATCTTTTAACCTCAATCACTGCCTATAACGCCTCTCGTACCCAAGTTTTGAGCTCTTTACAAGTGCATTACGATCGGGATAAAAAGAAATATGGCAAACCGATAAAAAGAATACACCTGACAGGAAGTGATGGCAGGGGTGCAACACTTTTTCACGAACGCAGAGAAGTTCAAGCTTACAACAAACGGAGAGGAAAAGAGAGACAGCTAGATAGTGTCTTGAATCGTGTAGAAACAGCATGGAAACCCATACAGCATTACTCCTATCGATGGGAAAAAGCTAAAACCTACTTTGACCATCCCTACTTATTCAGCACAAATGACACTAGCGTGCTAGAGACAACTTATGATCTCACTTCTAAAAAAGTGGCTGCACAAAGTGCACCCATTGGCCCAAACGGAGAGATGCTCCCCATCGCCCGGTATCAATACCAACCGGATCATACAATTGTTTATGACGGTGAAAATCATAAGACCCTTTTTCGCTTTAACTCCGAACAACGCATTACAGCAGTTGAAACATACGAAGAAGATCAACCTGTATGTACAGAAAAAAGCGAGTGGGAATTTTCTACAGGGAATCTTTTGTGCAAAACAATCGAAGACCTAAATGGCCAACCTCTTTACATCGCGAAATATATCTATGATAAAAATCACAATGTAATTGAAGAACAAATTGGGGACGGGACCAACTGGGATCTTACTTACCGCACTTTTTCTGATGATGGCTTTAATCTTAAACTGACCGAATCGGATCGACTCGATAAACTCATCTCTTTTACCTATATTCCGGAGACAAATCTTCTCACTTCGGAAATCGTTTATGAAAAAGATCAGATTCTTAAGCGTGCTTTTTATTTTTATGATACAGAGCTCTCATCGATACAAGTTAAAACCATTGTGGATGATGGGCACTCACTAGATCCTAATGATTTGGCAGGAGTTACCTACAGAAAAATTATCGAAGTTGAACCCAAAAGAGAAACTCCCTGCCTTGGCTTTCCACAGACAGTGTGCGAAAAAACTCTCGATGCATACGGTAATGAAATCCTCTTAAGTAAAATTGAATACACCTATCACCCATCGGGAAAAATCGAAAGCGAGAAGCATTATGACGCTCAAAACACCTATCGTTACTCCATTCTCAACGAATATGATGCAAATGAAAGAGTGATCGCCACAACCGATGCGCTCGGACAGCGTACAACTTTTGAGTATGATGCCAACTTCAATCAAATCTCCGAACAAGGTCCTTATCGCATAGAACAGAGCTACGACAAAGTCAACCGACCCATCCAAAAAAAAGAATGGCAAACAGATGGCTCAGTTTTAATTACCGAGAAAAGATATGACAGATGCAGCAGACTCATTGCCACTATCGACCCCTGTGGATTTGAAACGAGCTATGCCTACAATGCACAAGGACTGCTAACCATCCTTTATCATCCAGATGGAGCCATTGAAAGAAAAGAGTATGACCCATTAGGGAACTGCACTGCAGAAACCGACGCCAATGGATACACCACACTCACAACTTACAACTTCCGCAATCAACCCACAGCCATTGTTCACCCGGATGGAAAAGAGGAATACTTCACCTATCAGAATGGAAGTGGAAACCTTGTCGCATCACTCGATGCCAATGGAACCCAAGAAGTTTATACCTATGATATTTTTGATAACCTCATTCAAACCAAAATCTACTCACCCCAGGGTGCACTTTTAGCTGTGACAACAGCCACATACTCTCCTTTTCATAAACTTTCAGAAACCGATGCAGAAGGTGCAACAACTACCTACTCCTACGATTTTGCAGGTCGCCTCATCACCAAACAAATCGGAGAAAAAATCACTTCTTACACCTATGATGCACTCGGAAATACCTATAGCACTCAAGAAGGAACCATTGTAACACTCACAACCCATGATGAGAGAGGGCAGCTGCTTCAAGAAAAAATCATCGATTCTAAAAATGAATACTTCAAACAAACCTATACCTATGATAAGAGCGGTAATCGCACTTTTGTAAGGACATGTGCAGGCACCTCTCAAACAGAATATAACGCTCAAGGAGAACCCACTCAAATAACCGATCCCCTTGGAAATAAAACAAACATAAATTATTCCTACACAGACTATTTCATCAAAACAACAACAAACCCAAAAGGTATACAAACAGTTGAGATCCACGATGCTCGAGGCAGAGTCGTTGATCTACAAGTCAAAAACCCCTCCGGTAAAACCATCCAAAGAAGCGAAAAAAGATACGACCTCGCCGGCAACCAAACCCATGCCATTGAATACGCATTCGAAGGCCTCCATTTACGAGAAACCCTTGTGCATGAATGGATCTATGGACCCGATGGACGCATAGAACAACTCATCGAAGCAGATCTTAAAAAAACCCATTACCAATACGATGAAAAAGGACGGCTCATCACCATCATCAAACCCGATGGATCCAAATTACAACATACATACGATGCACTCGGCCGTCTCTCCCGCTACTTCGGAAAAGATATAGATTACCATTACACCTACGATAAAAATGGACAGCTCGTCAAACTCGAAGATAAAATCCAAAACACGCTCACAGAGCGCTCCTATGACATCTATGGAAATATAATCGAAGAAAAACAAGCCTCCGGATTAACAATCAGCAGTGACTACGACCCCTACGGCAAACGCATCACTCTCCATCTGCCCAACGGATCAGAAGTACACTCCACCTACAAAGGCCCCTATCTAGAAACTATTTCATACAACGACTGCACTCATACCTATAGCTCCAGAAACCTTGCAGGCAAACCCACACTCATCCACCTACCCAATCAAACAGGAAGCCTTTCCATCACCTGGGATCCCAACCTTCGCTGCCAACAACTCCGCTCCTCCCATTATCAAGCAGATTACATCTATGACTCGCTAGACAACCTTACCAATTACACCTTTACAGACCCCCTAGGTGCTCAAAAAAACACCTACGCCTATGACGATCTAAACCAACTCATCTCCGATGAAGAGCACGTCTACAACTACGACTCGCTCTTTAACCGAACAGCTAAAGATGAACAAACCTACAACCTCAATTCCCTTTGCCAAGTGACATCGGATGGGCAAAAAAAATATACCTATGACACAAATGGCAACCTCATACTGGATGGAAATTCATACTACGAATACGACAGCTTAGATCGACTTATCAAAGTCTCTACCAGCGGTTTTTACACCACATTTACCTACGATGGCTTCAATCGACGGATTTCCAAAAATGGCCAACTCTATATTTGGGACGACAAAAAAGAAATTGGGATGTCGATAAATGGCCGAGTGCAAGAACTCCGTATCCTCGGCGAGGGACTCGGAGCAGAAATAGGAGCTGCCGTCTTTATTGAAATTGGGGGCTACACCTATTTTCCGCTGCATGATGTCCAAGGATCTCTCATTACCCTCATCCAACCCAACGGAAACTCCTGCGGATGTTGTCGCTATACACCCTTTGGAGAGCAAACCACAAAAGATCACACTTCTCCCTGGAGATTTGCAAGTAAAAGATACGATCCAGAAACCGATCTGATTTATTTTGGCAGAAGGTATTACTCTCCTAACTTAGGACGTTGGATCACAGCCGATCCACAAGGATTTGACGATGGACCTAATCTCTATGCCTACGTCCACAATAGCCCCATGATCACCCTCGACCTCCATGGCCTCTATTCTTGTTACAATACCTGGACAGGCATGAAAAACTTTGGGATCGGAGTGGGCAGACAAAGCTGGGACATGTTTTCAGGGATTGGACATGCAGCAGGGAGCTTAGGCTCATGGATGGCCGCAGATAGCCTCTATGAATCTGGAGATCCCAGCCTCTTCCATGCAAAATCACAAGCTGCATACGATGGATGGAATGCACTTGGATCAAACTTCCGCAATGCACCTCTTCGAACAACGGGAGAACTGCTTGTCCCCGGCATCATGGCAGCCATGCACAACCCAACGAGCGCAGAAGCATGGGGCAGAGCTTCTGTAGATATTGGGTTGATGGGCTTTTCGGCAACAAAAATTGGTAGGTCAGCCACAAATTTCGGAAAAGTAGGAATTGCTGAAGATTTATCTGTCCTCAAAAAAACAGGATATACAGCAACCAATTTTCCTCTAAGGCCTAGCGATACATTATTAGTTTCTTCAAGGCAAATACAGGCTAAGTTTAAACATGCAGTTGATTTTGGAATTTCTGGAACCTATAACAAATTTAATGCGGCTAAATTCAGCTCAAGTATTAACCAACATATCAACAATCCTGGAGTTAAAGCTATTCCGGGTACTTATCGGAGTAAGGTTGTGATCCATTATTTAGATTCAAAGACAGGGTTGAATATTGTTTCAAGCCCATCTGGAGAATTTATTAGTGGTTGGAAGCTTAATCCTATTCAGCTGAAAAATGTTCGTGAACATGGAGGATTGTGAATTAATGGATTCTAAGAAAGAAAATAATAGAATATATCTTAGTTTAAGTAATGATGAAGCGCTTGTTTTTTTTGATTGGCTGAGTCGACTGAATGAATGCGAAAATGCTGCGCTCTTCCAAGACCAGGCGGAGGAACGCATTCTTTTTGATCTTGAAGCTCTTTTGGAAAAAACTGTTACAATAATATTCGAGAATGATTATGGAAATCAGCTTTTGAGAGCACGAGAACACATAAGAGATGATGAATAAATAAAAAAAAGTTTAAAAATCGAAAAGCGAGTCAAAAAGCGAGTAAGGTCTGACATTCTGACACTCTTTCTGCTCAATTAAGTGTGATAAAACACCTCAAAAAGCGGGTCAGGCCTAGGGTGTTGATTTAAGTGGTTTTTTCATTCAGAAAACCAGAACAAATGCTGTCCTTAAATTTTGATTTTTTATAACTTTCCTCCTATTTAAACGCAGGTATGGAGGTATTTTATGGCCACAAGCAGGACG
>JAJACO010000162.1 GCA_022601475.1 Chlamydiales bacterium | reverse complement strand
GTGTTGTGAACACAAACCTACTAGTTATGAACAAGTTATTATGTCCATGCATGGATCAGTGCTGATGCATCATCAGCGATCGTTTGATTAGTGCTTCGTTGAAGTTGATGGATCAGTTCAAGCGCTTCTGTTTTTTGATGTGTAGCTATCAGCGCTTTTGCTTTATTTAGGCGGCTTGGTTCGTCTATAGGGTCGAGTTGGATCGCTTTTGTTAATGCTAAAAGCGCTTTTTCAGGTTCTCCAATTTCTAAATAAATCGCACCTAGGGTTTGGATGTCATAAGCACTTTCTGGATCGAGAAGCACGAGCGCCTTAAAAAAAAGCAGTGCTTTTTGGTAGTGTCCCTCGCGTACAAATGAAAAACCTGCAAAGCGTAACTCGTCGAGTTGCTCATCTGTCCATCCTAAAATCTCTCTCCAGTTTACGAGTGTCATAGCTTTACGCTTGTACAAATTGGTGCATCCGCCCATAGGCGTAATCCACCATTTCGTTGGTTTCTAAAACCCCTTTTTCAAGAAGGTTAATTAAAGTTTCTCCCTCTTCGATGATCTGTTGATCTTCTGGGTGGTTCTGTTGTTTTTTTGTTTCTGTTCTAACAAAGCGTCCATTTGTTTTTTGTTTGAGGCACGCTTCTAGACGTTTAACATCGGCTGTTTGTTTTTCTGCACTTCCTAATGAAGGCGCCACATGAGAGGAAGCAAATCGTTGTAAATGAAAATTTTTAGGAAATTTAAGACCTGCCCACATTTTTCTCTGAAAGGTTTGCATTAGCAAAACAATCGCAGAGTGTTTGGGTACAAAGTCTAAAATTTTTGTCTGAATAGCAATGATACCCGCCCCGCTTGGAGGGACGTGGTACTGTTTGCGGAATGCCTCGATCTCTTCTTGATCTTTTGCAAATCGCTCATGGGAGGTGATGTCGTAACTGTAAATCTCAACCATATATTAAATCTTTATTCATCCTTCTAGAAAAAAACTTGAGAGGGTATCTTGTAGTGTATGACACACTCTATTCAATTGCCGCTTTATTTTCAGCCCACCCCCATTTTACACGACATTGTAATCGGAGAAAAGCTTTTAGATGAAGCATTAGATTGCGCAAAAACACTTTCAAATCAATGTCTTGTCATTACAACAGATGCAGTCGCCTCCGTACTCCCTCCCATAAAAGAAGAAGCTTTGATCCTTTCCTCTGGAGAGACTATCAAATCGCGTGCCATCAAAGAAAAAATCGAAGATGCACTCATCAAAAGGGGATTTGGAAGGGGATGTTGTTTGATTGCAATTGGGGGGGGGACAGTACTCGATTTAGTCGGGTTTATAGCATCAACTTACTGCCGAGGAGTTAGTTATGTATCTTATCCTACAACGCTTTTGGCAATGACAGATGCCGCTATTGGGGGGAAGACTGGGCTCAATGTGGAATGGGCAAAAAATTGGATTGGGACGTTTCATTTTCCCCACAAGTTATTTATTGATTTAGAGAGGCTTGAGTCACTCTCTCAAGAGGAGTATCTGTATGGTTTTTCAGAAATAGTGAAACACAGTTTAATTTTAGATAGAGATTTGTTTGATTTTATAGTCAGTCAATGGGATAGAATTTTAAATCGAGAAAGTGCTCTTTTAAAAGAGGTTGTTACAAAAAGTTGCAAAATAAAGATACGAGTGGTGCAGCAAGATCCATATGAAAGAGGAGGATATCGCCGCATTTTGAATTTTGGGCACACGCTCGCCCATGCGATCGAAACTCACTCTGGCTATCGTTGTCCGCATGGACAAGCTGTTATAATGGGCATGCATTTTGAATCGGTGCTCGCGCATCAGCTGGGGTATTTATCCTCTGCTTCTTTGCACCGTATAGAAGAGCTTTTGAGAAAATTTCCAACAGATTTTCCTGTAGATCTCCCCTTTGAATTGCTAAAAAGAGATAAAAAAGGGGAAAACAGGGTTGTGATTTTGGAGGAAATAGGGAGTGTGGTTTCCTTTGGAGAGGAGTATACACGTTCTATTTCAGAAACCGATTATATAAGAGCCTTTGATGCAGTTATGTGCTCCGTTTAGATCAGAAGATTTAATCACGCTTGAAAAGGCAAATGGCGAAGCAGATTTAATTGAGTTGCGTCTCGATTTATTTAAGCCAAAAGATCTTAAAAAAATGCGCTCCAAGTGTAAAAAGCCGGTTATTTTTACCTTAAAAGAGCCCTTAGAATCTTTGTTAGATCTCTCTCCTGAGTATTTAGATCTACCTTCGACGACTCCTAAGCGAGTTTTTGAGCACATTCGAGCGCGCTACCCACGCATTCAGTTGATTTGCTCTTACCACGATTTTGAAAAGATGGGAGATTTAGAGTCTATTTATTCAAGTTTATGCACAAAGCCTGCGCACCTTTATAAAATAGCGACAACATCTCTCAATACACTCGATGCTTTAAAGATGCTGCAATTTATAAAAAAAGAGCGCTGCATTGGTGTGTGTATGGGGGAGTTTGGAGAACTCACCCGTATTTTAGCCCCCCTTTTTGGGGCTCCATGGACCTACGCTCCTTTGACAGCCGCGCACAAAACAGCTCCGGGACAACTGTTGCTCGAAGAGCTTGTTGAAACCTACAATATGCGTTTACATAAAAAAAGCACGCCTCTTTTTGGATTGATTGGAGATCCTGTGTCTAAAAGCAGAGGCCATAAGCTACACAATGAGAACATGAAGCAGAGAGGTGTGTATGTGAAGATGCGTGTGGGTGCGGATGAACTAAAGGAGTTGTTTGTCTTATGTAAAAATCTGGGATTCAGGGGTTTGAGTGTAACTATGCCTTTAAAAGAAGCGGTTGTGCCCTTTTTGGATCAGAGTGAGGATGAAGCTGTGAACACACTCGGTTTTAGCGAGCAAATAGTGGGTTGGAATACCGACGGGCGAGGCGCTTTAAATGCGCTAGAAAAAAGGGGATTGGTTTTTGGAAAGAAGGTGGTTTTATTGGGTGCTGGGGGGGCGGCTATAGGCATTGCAAAAGAGGCAAAAAAGCGGGGGGCTGAGCTTGTGATTTGTAATCGCACCCTTGCGCGCGCAAAAGCTTTAGCCGAGCAAGTGGGAGGAACCGCTTTTTCGCTCCAAGAATTTTCTGCAATAGCCTCTCTTGGCTATGATATTTTGATCAATTGCACCTCTATTGGAATGGGAGAGGATCTTAGATCACCTGTGGCTAGAGAAGATCTATTGCCGAAGCGGCTTGTGATGGATATCATTAGCTATCCGCGACAAACACCTCTTTTGCGGGCTGCCCAAATCCAAAAATGCCGCATCATTGAGGGAAGAGAAATGTTTGATGAACAAGCGAGGTTACAGCAGTGTCACTGGTTTCAAAATACTGGAAAATAAAAGCCTCCACACTCAGTGGATCGCTCACTATTCCTCCTTCTAAATCGCAATCGATGCGCGCGCTTATATTCGCTCTTTTAGCAAATGGAAAGAGTGTCATCCATAATGTACTTAATTCGCCCGATGTGGAGGCGATGTGTGTTGCGTGTAGACATTTAGGAGCGCGAGTGGAGTGTTTTTCCGATCGAGTGGAGGTGCACGGTGTCGGAGGAATCATTAAAGGGGCAGAAGATGTGATTCAGGCGGGGAATTCGGGATTGATTCTCCGTTTTATAGGAGGGATTGCAGCGTTAGGCAAGCGACCCATTGTGATTACAGGAGATCACTCTATCCGGCACAGACGTCCGGTGATCCCTCTTTTAGAGGCGCTCAATCAGGTGGGTGTTGAAGCACTTTCTACTCGGGGAGATGGAGGAGCGCCCATTTTAATACGCGGTCCTTTGCGCGAAGGTAATCTCATCGTACAAGGAGAAGATTCACAACCTATTTCAGCCCTTTTAATTGCGACCGCTTTTGCTCAAGGATCTCGAGAAATTTTTGTGATAAATCCAGGAGAAAAACCGTGGGTGAATCTCACACTTGAGTGGTTTAAGAGGTTAGGCATTCCTTTTGAGAATCATCATTTTGAGAGATACAAAGTGATTGGAAATGCACGTATAAATGGATTTGAATATACGGTGCCTGCAGATTTAAGCACGCTCTGTTATCCGCTTGTAGCAGCAATTTTAACCGACTCGGAATTAGAAATTTGTGATTTAGATTTTAACGACCCACAAGGAGATCAAAAGATCATTTCTATTTTGCAACAAATGGGAGCTAATATTGAGGTGAATAAGAAAGAGAGATCACTCAAGGTAAGACGAGGCTCTGCTCTTACAGGAGGGTGTTTTGATGTGAATGAGTGTGTGGATATGACACCGATTATGGCTGTTGTTGGATGCTTTGCAAAAGGAAAAACACGGATACAAGGTGCGCATGTGGCTCGCGCAAAGGAGAGCGATCGGATTAGCAGCATTGTGTCAGAGCTTAAAAAAATGGGCGCACGTATTGAAGAGCATGCCGACGGGTTTACTGTGGAACAATCGTTGTTACAGGGAGCGATTCTTAGCTCACATACAGATCACCGTATTGCGCTCTCTTTAGCCATTGCCGGTTTGGGGTCTGAGGGAGAAACGATTGTGGAACAGGTGGGGTGTGTAAAAAAAACGTATCCTGGTTTTTGCCAGCAGTTACAAGCCTTAGGGGCGTGTATAGTAGATTAAGTTTAAAGGGAATAGGTATGACTCTAATTTTGTGTGGATTTTGTTGTGCGGGTAAAACAATGGTGGGTAAAGCGCTCGCAAATAAGTTGACACTCCCTTTTTACGATACAGACCAACTTCTTGAAGCTGCCCATGGAGGGGATAGAAGCTACTCCCAAGTTTGGAAGGAGTTGGGAAGTACAGAATTTCGGAATTTAGAGAAACGAACTATTTTATCTTTAAAAAAGCAGAGGTGTGTCATTGCAACAGGGGGAGGGACTCTTCTCGATGAAGAATCTAGAAATTATTTAAAAACACTTGGCACTTTAGTATATTTAAAATCTTCAATATCAATCCTTTATAAAAGAATGTTAAAAAGAGGAACGCCCGCATACCTGAATAAGGATAATCCCCGGCAACATTTTGAAGAAATTGCCTTACAAAGGTTTTCTCTTTTCGAAAAGCATTGTCAAGATATCGTTGATACGGAACAATTAACTCTCGATCAAATTGTGTGTCGGCTTTATGGGAAGTAATACTTTTGGCCAAATTTTCCAGATCACCACCTGGGGTGAATCGCATGGACGTGCGATCGGCGTTGTAATTGATGGATGTCCCTCTGGAATAGAGATTTCTGAAGAAGAGATCAATCTAGAATTGGCTAAAAGGGCTCCTGGCAAGCACCCTCTCACATCTCCTCGCAAAGAGAGTGATCGAGCAGAGTTGCTCTCGGGCGTTTTTGAAGGAGTCACAACCGGCGCTCCTATTTCTATTTTAATTCCCAATCGTGATGTGGACTCGAGCAAATATGAATCGATCAAACATCTTGTTCGACCTGGGCATGCTAATTACACCTACACCAAAAAATATGGTGTATTTGACTACCGAGGGGGAGGAAGAGCTTCTGCTAGGGAGACGGCGTGCCGAGTCGCTGCGGGAGCTGTTGCAAAAAAGTTTTTGGCGCACTACAAAATCCATCCCAAAGCGATCTTAAGTGAGGTGGGAGGAAAACAGGATTACATGCAGTATCTAGAGCAGATGAAGCTTGCGGGAGACTCTTTAGGGGGAGTGATTGAGGTTACAGTTCCTCATTTGCCAGAGGGGTTAGGAGAACCTGTTTATTTAAAAATGGAGGCGATGCTCGCTCAAGCCATGCTCTCTTTACCTGCAAGTAAGGGGTTTGAAATGGGAGTGGGTTTTAGAGCGGCGCGTATGCGCGGTTCTGAGCACAATGATCTCTATGTGACTGCTCGAAAAACAAAAACCAATCACGCTGGTGGCACACTGGGCGGGTTGACAAATGGCATGCCTCTTGTTTTTCGCGTGGCATTTAAACCCACCTCTAGTATTGCTAAATCTCAACAAACAATCACACTCGATGGCAAACAAGCTGAGTTTCAACTTCCAGAAGGATCGAGACACGATCCTTGTGTCGCTATACGCGCTGTTTCTGTAGTTGAGGCGATGACAGCTTTAGTGCTAGCCGATACAATCCTTTTAGATAGATGTTGCACACTCCCATATTAATCGAAACTTTTTTGAACTTTTTTGCCGATAAGCAAATTGAAACATTTGTAGATGGCACTCTTGGTGCAGGAGGGCATGCAAAAGCTCTTTTAGAGAAACATCCTGAAATTAAACGGTTTTATGGATTTGATCAGGATGAGGAGGCTCTTGGCATTGCAAAAAAAACACTCGAAACCTTCGCGCACAAAGTTGTGTTTATCAATGAGAATTTTCGGAAGATGAGCGCATGTGTTGAAGAGCGGAGCGTGGATGGTATTTTTTTAGATATTGGCGTTTCTTCTATGCAGCTTGATCAAGTTGAAAAAGGATTTAGCTTTTCAAAAGAGGGGCCTTTAGATATGCGAATGGACCCCTCTCAGGATTTAGATGCTGAAAAAGTCGTCAATTCCTTTTCCGAAAAAGAACTAGGGGCAATTTTTAGAGATTTAGGAGAGGAAAGGCGGTGGAAAGCAGCCGCTAAAGCCGTTGTAGAGGCGCGTCGCAAAAAGCGCTTGCGCACCACACTTGATTTAACAGAAGCACTAAAAAGTGTACTTACCTGGGGCGGTCAAAAAAAGAAAATTCATCCCATGACATTAGTTTTTCAAGCATTGCGCATTTACGTAAACGATGAGCTTGGAGCCATAGAAGAGGTCATTCCAATTGCAATCGATCTTTTAGCTCCAGGAGGACGTATGGGAGTGATTGCATTTCATAGTTTAGAAGATAGAATTGTCAAACACACCTTTATTCAATACGCAAGGCAAGAAAAAACCGTACAACTTTTGACAAAAAAACCTTTAATTGCAGATCTTGATGAGATCAAAAAAAACCCTCGTAGTCGATCGGCCAAAATGCGCTTTATCGAAAAAGTATGAATCTTGGAATTTTTACACGTATTTTTTGTTGTATTCTCATGCTGGGACTGTTTTTATACGCCCATATTACGCGGCAAAATTGTATTACAGAACTCAGACTGCAGATACCTGCTGTGTCAAAAGAGTTAGAGGTGATTTGCCAAGAAAATACCAGCTATCAATTTGAGATCGATCAATTTAATAACCCTGCCCATTTAATGGAGCTTTCTAGACTTCCACAATTTAGCCATCTCAAATACCCCTTGGCAGATGAAATTCTTAAGCTTGAGGTGTTTTAAGTGATCGAAAAAAAAAGGGTTGTGGTTGTTGCCTTAGGAGTTTTTTTTCTTTTTTCGGTGCTTGTCGCTCACTATTTCAAAATTCAGATCTTAGAAGCGGATAAGTGGATAGCCCAAGCGCATTCTCAGCATGAATTTATTGTAAAAGAGCCTTTTAAAAGAGGCACATTTTATTCAAATAACGCCATTGAAAAACATCACCCTCACAAGTTGCAACCTCTTGTGATGGACGTGACAAAATTTCATCTCTATCTCGATCCACTCTCTATTCCCGAAGCTTGCAGACAAGAGGTGGCAGAAACATTGACAGCACTCGCTCCAATGCAGGTGAATTTGCAACAAGAGCTCAGCCGCAAAAGCCGCTCTCGTCGTGTCTCCATGTGGTTAGATCGAGAGGAAAAAGAGCAAATTCAAAACTTTTGGATGCCCTTTGCAAGAGCGCATAAAATTCCACGCAATGCGCTCTATTTTGTCACTGATTACCAACGCTCTTACCCCTTTGGACCCTTGTTGGGACAAGTGCTGCACACTATTCGAGAAATAAAAGATGAAACAACCTCTGAGGGACTACCTACAGGAGGGTTAGAGGCGTATTTTAATCAGGTTTTAAAGGGGAAGATGGGCAAACGCAAGCTACTTCGCTCTCCGCTCAACCACCTAGAGATAGACCAGGTGATCGAAGCTCCAGAGGATGGCGCAGACGTGCATTTGACCATCAATCACTGCATACAAGCGATTGTCGAAGAAGAGCTTGAGAAAGGAGTGCGCGCAGCTCAAGCTAAAGGGGGGTGGGCAGTGATGATGGATCCTGTGAGTGGAGAGATCATGGCTCTTGCTCAGTACCCTTTTTTTTATCCTGCACATTACCAAGAGTATTTTAACGACCCAGAAAAAATTACAGATACCAAAGTAAAAGCATTGACAGATGCTTTTGAGCTAGGTTCGATCATGAAACCGATTACCCTTGCGATTGGCCTTAAAGCGAATGAAGAACTTAAAAGAGAGGGGAAGCCAATTTTATTTGATCCCCAAGAGAAGCTAGATGCTACACGCACTATTTTCCCCGGAAGAGCGCACCGTCCTCTAAAAGATGGGCAGAATAACACCGCCTTAAATTTAAATATGGCTCTGCAAAAATCTTCTAATATTTATATGGCGCAAGTGATCGATAGAGTGGTTAATATCCTTGGAAATAAATGGTATCGCAATGTACTTGTGGATACTTTTGGATTTGGGCAAAAGACAGGAATAGAGCTGCCTGCAGAAGCATCAGGGCTTGTTCCTTTACCGGGTAAATGCTATCCCAATGGAGCTTTGCAGTGGTCGCTTCCCACACCCTATTCTCTCTCTATCGGCTACAATATATTGGCTACAAGCTTGCAGATGCTACGAGCGTATGGAGTTTTTGGCAATGGAGGCTACTTGCCCACCCCCACCCTCGTTAAAAAGATTATCAAAGAAGGACGAGTGGAAGAACACTTCCAAAAACCTTTCCCAAAAGTGCTCAGTGATGAGATTGTGCTCGAAATCTTAACGGCGATGAAATATACAACTAAGCCGGGTGGGACGGGCCACCTAGCTGAAGTGAGTGGATATACCGAAGGAGGAAAAACAGCAACAGCTGAAAAAATCATCAATGGAGCGTACTCCAAACAGACGCATATTTCCTCTTTTATAGGTTTAGCGCCTCTGAGCCTTGTCCAAGTTCCAGCAGCTCGTTTTGTACTCATTGTAACAATTGATGAGCCAGAAACGGGATTTTTGGAAGGAGGTGGCAAAAATCATATGGGAGGAAGGTGTGCCGCGCCTGTTTTTAGAGAGATAAGCAAGCGCACCTTGGAATTTTTGGGCATCACTCCCGACGATCCCCATGGATACCCCGTTGGAGATCCTCGTTATAATCCAGAAAAAGCAGACTGGGTCAATGAAGTACAACAACTCAAAACGCTATACGAACAATGGAACCGATGAAAATAAAAAAACTGATTAAAGACCTTCCCATCCAAATCTACAGCGGTGGAGATACTGAAATTTCGGGCTTATGCTCAAATTCTAAGCTTGTGGCACCAGGAAACTTATTTATTGCCAAAAAGGGATCTCAAGATGATGGAGCAGCGTATATTGAAGAAGCCATTGCGACCGGTGCTGTAGCTGTTTTAACAGATATGCCCAATCCCTTTTTAAAAAAAGTAACGCAGTTAATCCATCCCAATGTTCAAGAGATGGAAGGAATTTTAGCAGCGCGCTATTATGAACACCCTTCACGCTCTTTATACACCGTGGGAGTAACAGGCACCAACGGGAAAACCACCATAAGCTATCTTCTGAAGCATCTTTTTGATGCAGCACAGCACCCCTCAGGTTTAATAGGAACCATTGAATACATTGTAGGTGATCACCATTTTGAAGCCGAACGGACCACTCCCGATGTGATTACTAATCACAAACTACTCAAAGAAATGCTTAAAAGGGGGTGTAAAAGCGCCCTTTTAGAGGTTTCTTCTCATGGGCTAGCGCAAAGAAGATGTGATCAGATCGATTTTGATGCGGCTATATTTACTAATCTTTCTCAGGAACATCTTGATTACCACCAAACAATGGATGCCTATGCCTCAGAAAAAGCAAAACTTTTCACTTCTTTAGCGCCTGATAAGATCGCGATAGTGAATTTCGAATCTCTTTGGACTCCAAAAATTTTAAGTGAGTGCAAAGCACAAACGCTCACCTTTGGATTTTCGCCTCAAGCAGACGTCTATGCCACTTCGATAGAACTCGATGTGGAGACCACTTCCTTTGATGTGCATTACAAAGAGCAAAAGGTTCACTTTTGTTGGGGTACAATAGGAAGATATAACATTTTAAATGCACTCGCTGCCATTGCCCTTTGCGTGGCAAGAGACTTTTCACTTCACTCGCTTCCCGCGATGCTCTCCACCTTTATTTCCGCTCCCGGCAGGCTTGAAAAAGTGGATAATCTGCAAGATCTCAACCTCTTTGTGGATTATGCACATACACCGGATGCTTTAGAAAAGGTGCTTGAATGCTTACAAGAGATCAAGCCAAAGGGAGGGAGGCTCTTAACCGTTTTTGGGTGTGGGGGAGATCGCGACAAGGGCAAGCGCCCTCTAATGGGAGAGGTTGCGGATCAATACAGCGATTATAGCTGGATTACCTCGGATAATCCCCGTACAGAAAATCCTCTTGCAATTTGTGAAGAGATTGCAGTAGGCTTTAAATCAAGTTCTTATACAATTTCTATTGATCGTAAAGAGGCAATTGAAAAAGCTGTCGCTACAGCTTCTTCCAAAGACTTGATCTTAATTGCGGGAAAAGGGCATGAAACATACCAACTTTTCGAGCGTCAAACAATTCCATTTGATGACAGGAGAGTAGCTCAAGAAATTGCGAATAGAATGGTGATGATATGAAGTATTTTAAATTTTTGATTCTTGGACTTTTGCTCACAGCCTGTGGTTATCGAAGTATTCCTCCCGAAATTTCGGCATTGCACGACAAACCTAAGCTCACACTTCCCAAAAGAGAAGAGGTGATTGTCGTTGATGCAGGACATGGAGGTAAAGATTCTGGGACAAATAGTAAACTATACGATTATGCAGAAAAGCAGCTCACTCTAGAGACAGCGCTCCTTGTTTGCGAGTCGCTCAAAGCGTTAGGTTATAAGACAGTGCTCACCCGCAGCGATGATACATTTGTCTCTTTGGATGCGCGTGCAGAAATGGCAAATGCGCTTAAAGCCGATCTTTTTGTGAGTGTGCACTACAATCATTGTGGCAGCGAAGAGGCTGAAGGGGTGGAAGTGTACTACTATAAAGAGGGGAAAACACCTCAATCTGAGCGGATTTTATGTTCAAAAGAGCTTGGAAGAGAGGTGTTAAAAACAATTATACGTCATACAAAAGCGGAATCTAGAGGGGTCAAACAGGCCAATTTTGCAGTGGTGCGGCAAACTAAAATGCCTGCAGTTTTGATTGAAGCGGGCTTTTTATCGAATCCAAAAGAGCGTCAAAAAATCAAATCACACCACTATAAAAAGTCACTAGCCCAAGGGATTGCGCATGGAGTGGATCACTATTTAGGTGAGAAGCGCTCCCGATAACCCGAGACCGTTTTTAGTAGTTGAACTGATCTACTAACAGGATGGGCAGGATCCGCCTGACGGCGGGCAAGATAGGC
>JAJACO010000161.1 GCA_022601475.1 Chlamydiales bacterium | reverse complement strand
TCACACTTCTGTGTATGGGTTATAATCTAAAAAAGTTAGCGACATGCTAATAGAGAATGTTTGGGGATTTTTGTCCAGGCCACTTTAGTGGCCGGCAGTTGGGGGATCTCGAACGAAGATAGTACATTGGTACGGCGAGAGAGAGATCTCTCAAATGGGGCAAAAAGGTTCCAAAACGGATGCAAGCTTGAGTTATGCAACGGTCTCACAGCGATAGACTGCGTTGATGTCGCTTATGCGACATCTGAACCAAGAAGAATCCTCTTGGTTCACTATCGTTTTTCAGGCAAACGCAGTTTTTTCATAAAAGTTCCATCCAAACCCAACCTTGCCGATGACACGTGAGCTTTTCAATTTACGACGCTCTCTTCGGCCAGTTCGGCCATAGGTTCGGGGTCGGGGAGCGGAGCTGGCCCTTCGCCTGATGCAGTATTAAACTGCTTGCCAAGAGCTAAGATTGATCCAATCCAAAAGAAGATCGCAAGAAATAAAATTCCAACTACAATATGCGCGCTGGCTGCGATTGAACCAAATACCACCAAAAGACCTTGATGAATAAAGGAACCGCCTGACTTGCCAAGTCGCGAGCCAATACCATCGATGGCCGCTTTTCCTTTGAGCTTTTCCTCAATAGAGAGGGGGATAAAGGCCATTTCTTTAGTCGAGTCAAAAAGCGTAAATTTGGAGGCTCTTGATAAACAGTTTTGCATCGATCCAAAGAAAACAACAAGGGCCAAGGGAGACGTTCCAAGCATGGCAAGTGTGCCTACCAGTGTATCTCTTCCAAAGAAGAAGAAAAAGAAGGCGCTGCAACTAATGAGTAGCGTGATGGGAGTGATGAGCGCTGCCACAGACCATCCAAATTTCCGGATCACTTGACCGGAGATGAGAAGAGAGGTGAAGAATGAAATAATGCCCGTGATTGTTGTGATTTGACTCATATAAGAGTTGAAATCATTAGGGTTAGGATAGAGTTGATGCACTTGATCTTTCCAAATGACCTCAACCAGATTGATCACCAAGTTGTAAGCGAGCACAATGATGGCGATGGAGAGCAGGTATTTGGAGCGCCCTAGTACTGCAAAGTTCTCTCGCATCGACATTTTAATTTTTTTTGGAAGGGGTTGTCCAGCAGAGGCGATAAGAATTTCTTTTGTGATGTAGCGATAAATCCCCAAAATCGCAAAGCCTGACAAAATCACCACAAGAGTTAATAAGATGATCGATTGATGCCAAGGATTGGTTGTAAAGGAAAGTTTAGTGCGAAGATAACTTCCTGTGAGAAAAACAGAGACTTGGCCAGAAGTGATCGCTGCAATATTCAGTCCAATAGCGATCAGGCCATAAAAGCGCTTTGCTTCTCCGAGTTTTGTTACCTCATTGGCAAATCCCCAAAAGAGCATTGAAAGAACTGCAGAGCTCCATAGTTCTGACATGATATAAAAGCTGCTAAAGGTCCAGTAGCGGAACATGGCTACGAACCCTTTAAATCCGGCGGGAAGAGAGCCTTGGAGGCTGTCGGCTAGTGCATGAGGGTGGAGCTTATCTCCAAGAGGGTAGAGCACAAACGTAAATAGAGCAAAAAAACTAAGAAAGATTCCAACCATGACATAAAAGACTTTGTCTCGTTGAAGTCGATTGTTTAAGCGGCTGTAGATGAATGTCATGAGTATGGCGCCCGGGAGGATCCCCCAGACCTTAATGAAGGGGAGCACCTCGGCGCCAGAGCCTTTGGCAGTGACTAAAAGTGCATCCTTCATATTGCGTAAAATATTGTAATTAAAGCCTATAAAGAAGGCCATGACGAGTAGAGGAAGAAACTTTTTTAACTCAAAGGCGTGGATAGGCCAAAGGTAAGCTCTTAAAGGGGAGAAATTACGCTTATTTTGCATGACCTCTCGTCTGTAAAAAAATATTTAGACGGGGTCCGCGGGAGGTGTAGGTGTTTTGGTGAAAAGACATTTCAGTCTTCGTTACTTATGAAAGAGGAGTCATTGTATCAGTTTTGCAATTAAAGAAGCAAGATTCAAAAAAAACATGACAAGAAGCGAATGCGTGCTCTAATTCAAGCTCTTTTCCGTTTTGAAACATTTCGGCGGTTCTTAATTGAATCTTAATTATCTATTTGATATCCTTTGATGCAAAAATGATCGAATCAGGAGGTTTTCGATGTCTAATCCTATAGAAGGTATCAGAATTGGGTTAAGGGATTTTCTAAGTAATTCCGGTCTGCTGGTTGAACCCTCCGGCTCAAGTGAGAAAGCTCTACATAGAGCGACCATAATAAGCGGAGTGGTTCTTTTCATCATCGCGGCTTGTGCAGCTGGTGGAGGTGTGAGCGCCGTTGTAATGGGGGGATGTACAATAGGCCTGTCTGTTCCTGGAATTGCGCTGGCTGTTATGAAGGTTTGTAACACGAGGTCCACTGCGATGAAAGTATCTCAATACGTTTTGCTAGTGATTGGCATTAGCAAAATATTGTTGGGAACCCTTGCTTTAGCAGGTGCAATCTCAGCTGTAGCGACTGGTTGGATTCTTATTCTTCCTGCTGTTTCTGTTTTAGCGATAGTCACTGTTGCTGGTTGCTGTTGTGCTCCAGTGGCAATTGCTGTAGGTGTTCTTGCGCATCAAGCATTAGATCACGACTTAATGAATGCAGGAAGGTAAAAATGAATACTTCATATATCTCGCACCGAGGAGATCAAACTTTAGGCAATGGCATTTGTTCAAGTTGCTGTAGTTCGATCAGTGAAATAAACCAATTAGCTTTGTTGATCATTGGAATTTGTGCGATCGCAGGTTGTGTAAGCCCAGTAGTGATGGGTGGATGCGCCATTGGTTTATCTATTCCTACACTCTTGCTGAATATGTGTCGGTTGGGTAAATCTCAGAACGTATTCAAATTATTAACCGCTGTCACTTGTATTGTCATGGGAGCTCTTGCGTTGGCAGGTAGTGTTTCGGCTGTAACCGTTGGTTGGGTCGTTGTTGTTCCGGCTATCATTGGTTTAGGGGTGACAGCTTTAGTATGTGTTTGTGTCGCACCGGTGTTTTGTTGTAACTTTTTGGGTGTGGGTAGATAACAATCTGAAGTTCGGGTTGATATAATCGATTTATTGAGTAGGTACTGGCTTTTCAGAAAGTGCTTCGATACTCGGAAGTGTTCCAAACTCAATATACTCTAATGTGGCGCCACCTCCTGTGGAGATGTGCGTCAGTTTTTCTGAGACTCCCGCCTTATTAACAGCAGCAATAAGATCGCCTCCTCCTACAATGACCTTGGCATTTAGATCGCTGATAAATTGGGTGAGCTTTAATGTTCCATGGGCAAAACGATCCAATTCATAAACGCCCACAGGGCCATTCCAGAGAATGGTTTGCGCATCTTTCAAGATGTTAGAGAAAAGCTGTAGAGTTTGAGGGCCGATATCGAGCCCTTCGTAATTTGAGGGAAAGGTATTTGAAAATGCAACTTCTAGAGAAGGGGCGTCTTCGCTGCACTCTGCCGCTGCGATTGTATCGATTGGAAGCACGATTTTTTGGGAGTAGTCTTTTAAAAGAGAGGTGGCTAGGGGAACGAGCTCTTCTTCGATGAGCGAGCGGCCAACTTGCTTGCCTTGTGCTTTTAAAAATGTATACGCCATCGCTCCTCCGATGAGCAGGCGGTCTACTTTTTCTAGAAGCGATTTGATCACTCCGATTTTTGTGGAGATTTTAGCTCCACCAATGATTCCATAGAAGGGTCTTTTTGGTTGATGGAGTGTTTCTCCAAGACATTGAATCTCTTTTTCGAGTAAATAACCCGCGGCTGCTCTATTGGGGAAATATTGGGTGATGGTATAGGTGGAGCTATGTTTGCGGTGTGCTGTCCCAAATGCATCATTTACGTAGAGATCTGCAAGGTT
>JAJACO010000160.1 GCA_022601475.1 Chlamydiales bacterium | reverse complement strand
GCTTGTGCTGCCTGCATAGAGAGTTGTACATCACTTAAGAGGGCTTGTTCAATCAACCAACCTGCTATTCTTTTTTCTTTATCCCAAGGTTTTTCTTCTTTAAAAACGATCAACTCTCCTTTTTCACCCACAAGTTTTACAAGCTTGCTTTGAGAGCTAAGAGCGGTGGCTGTTAAATAGAGAGAAACCCATGGAGAAGGGTTCTCTACAAATCTCTGAATCACATCGAACTGCTCTTTAGTGAGCCTATCGATCTCTTGCTCCAGAAACGGTTTTTCTTTTGTCAAAAAAGGAAACGTCTCGGTCTCTTGTAAAAAAGCATCTTTTAAAAAACTTTCTGGAAAAAAAGAGGTTAGAGGCGCTTTTTCTTCGCGCAATACGGAGTTTAGAGTGCGTTTAAGCTCTTCTCGATCTTTGCAAATAATCAATTTCATGACAAAAGATTATCACGCAAAGAGCAATTGTAGAAACAAAAAAAGTGGCAGGTATAAACCTGCCACTATATAAAATCAAAAAATAGCTAATATCAACTCAGCTTAGCAAGGAAGTTCTTTGCCATATAGCTTCATGATATTACGACGCCAGCCAGCTGCTGTTTGTGTTTTAGAGCGAGCAGATCTGCTAGAAGATCTTTTCTTAGCAGAAGCTGAAACTGTGCGACGACGAGAAGAAGAATTCTTAACAGAAGATTTTCTCTTAGGGGCTGCTTTTTTAACTGTCGTTTTTTTAGCTGCAACTTTTCTCTTAGGTGCTGCTTTTTTAGCTGTAGTCTTTTTAGCTGCAACTTTTCTTTTAGGTGCTGCTTTTTTAGCTGTAGTCTTTTTAGCTGCAACTTTTCTCTTAGGTGCTGCTTTTTTAACTGTAGTCTTTTTAGCTGCAACTTTTTTCTTAGGTGTTGCTTTACGAGCTGTTGTCTTCTTAGCTGTCGTTGTGCGCTTAGCTGTACTCTTTTTAGCAGTACGGCGGCTGCTCGAAGATGTAGATGCTCGACCTCGTTGGAGTCTCAACATGGCTTGCCTCCTATAATTATTGTTATAGCAATTGCCTAAAAGATTTATCGGCAAACCTTACGAGAGACTTTAGCGAAAAAATAAAAAAAGTTCTCTCTGCAACGAGAGAGAACTTTTTATACTACTCAAAACCAATGATTTACGTGTGTTATTTATTTTTTGAAATTTCCTGAAGAAAATCAACCGTTAGTCGAACTCCAAAACCTATTCCATTTTTTGGAAGATATCCTTTTTCTTTACTTGCAAAGGCCGTTCCCGCAATGTCAACATGCGCCCAGGGTATATCTCCAACAAATTTTTCTAAAAACAGCGCAGCTGTAATAGATCCCGCAGCTCTTCCACCAATATTTTTAATATCGGCGATATCCGACTTAAGCTGCTCTTTATAAGGAGCATGCAACGGCATCCTCCAAAGAATCTCAGAAGTATTTGCACTCGATTCAAGCAATTGCTCCGCAAGTTTATCTTCATTACAATAAAATCCAGACATCCCCTCTCCAAGAGCGATCACCATCGAACCTGTTAAAGTTGCAAAATCGAGCATACGAGTCGGTTTTAAATGCTTTGTAGTATATGAGAGTGCATCGGCAAGTGTGAGTCGTCCCTCAGCATCTGTATTTCCAATCTCCACTGTCATTCCAGAATGTCCTATGTAAACATCGCCTGGCTTGTAGCTTTTGCTATCGATTGCATTTTCCGTAGCAGCCACAACAGCTGTCACATTCACCTTCAAATTTAAAGCCGCAGCAACCGCTACTGTTGCCAAAACAGCCGCCGCTCCGGACATATCTTCTCGCATTGTCTCCATAGACCCTGTCGGCTTGAGGTTTAATCCGCCTGTATCGTATGTAACCCCTTTTCCCACCAAAACAGTGTGATCTTTCGATTCAGCAAAGCCCTTATGGCTCAAGATAATAAAAGTGGGTTCAACAGATGACCCCCGGGCAACAGCTAACAGCAAGCCCATTTTCTCTTTTTCGATTTTTTTTTGATCTAATACAGTCGCTTTTACAGAGGCGAATTTATCAGCGATGGATTTTGCAGTTTCTGCAAGATACTGCGGTGTGACAATATCAGCATTTCCATTGATTAGATCTCGTGCTAAATAGACACCCTCTGCCACATGCTCACATTCTTTGACGCAGCTGAGCATTTTAGGGATGATTCCCACTAGACAAATACTCTTAAGTAAAACTGTTTCTTCTTGAAGAGTAGCCAATTTTTCCCAAGTGTAGTTAGTGAGTAAAATTCCCTCAGCAATGCCCGTTAAACACTGACTCGCATCAATATTACGTATCTCTGAAACCGTCGGAACAACCAAATTAATTTTTGATATCCCTTTTTTTTGACACTCCTTTGCTACATTAGCAAAAGCCTGTCGCAGCGGCTCAACGCTTAAATCTTCTTGTTTTCCAAGCCCTAATAATAGGACTCTTTTTTCCTTATTGCCCTTTAAATAGACAAATAAAAACTCTCCAGAAGAGCCTGTAAAGTCCCCACTTTCTAATGAGGGTTTAAGCAAGGCTTGCAAAGTGCCAAATTCAGCGGCAGGTTTTGCAACCTTCTTGCTCTTAGTTGCTTGCTGCCAAAATGGAAGAACGATCAATTCCGCATTTTGACGCTTTGTGAGTTTATCGATAGAGGAAAATAGCATAGTTAGACTCTCTTAAAAGGGTAAATCATCTCCAGAAAAAGCGGGAGTTTCCGACTCTGCAGCAGCCGCAAACCCAGCGTATTGCTGTTGCGGTGGTGGAGTCACTCCTTGTGACTGAGAAGCAAACTGACTCTCCGCTTGTTGCGGCATAGAAGACTCGTTCCCCTTTTCCGCAGGACGGCCAAAAGGGCTGAACTTTAGAATTTCAGCTGTCATCGTTAGTGAAATTTGAGTTGCTCCATCTCGAGATGTGTAAGTTTCGGGCTTAGCCATTTCTCCTACAACAATGACTGCAGATCCCTTTTTAAGATAAGGAAGCATTTTATCATAGCGCTCTCCCCAAATATTTACACGCCACCAAACGGTTTCATCTTGGCCTCCATGACGCACCTTTGTCGCTATACGCAAGCTCACCACTCTTTTTCCTGTTGCAGTAAAACGCTCTTCGGCATCTGCTCCTAAAAATCCGGCAATTTCAACGAGAATCATAACACTCTTATCCTTTCATTTGATATATAGAGAAAGCAAGAGCATATAAGAATAGAGTAGAAAATGCAACTTCAAGAAATCAAAAAACAGATCGATACATGTAAACTTGAATTGGATGAGTGTCAAATTCTCATTGAAAAACGGGAAGACCTGCTCCAAAAAATTCACAAACTCAAACAAAACATCGAAGAAAACCTCATTAAAAGAGCATCAAAACAGTCCCAAGAACTCGATCTGCAAATTGGTGATGAGAGCCAACAGGTGACAAAGCTTAAAAAAAAACTACGAGAAATTGACCAGCGCCTTGATCAGATTGGTGAAGAAAAAGAGAGTGTATTTAATGATCTAAGAAATAAATTAATCGAATCGATTCAAACTCAATACCCAAATGCTAAAGAAGAATACCTGAGATTATCCAAAGAACTCGATGAAGCCAAAAGCCAACATGCCTCTTGTATAGAGCTAAAAAATCGCCTAACCCCCTTTACTGCAACCTTAAAAGAAGGGGCCCAAATCGATTTAAAAGGTGGAATTTTACTCTTTTTATTAGGCAACAACCCAAAAGCCAAACTGGCTCGCTCGATCCAAAAAGCGGCTAAATATGCAAAAGAGATCGCTCCTCAAGTCCAACACCCCCGTTTTTTGACCTATTTTGAAAAATTTGAACATGAGGCGAGTAAAACATGGAACCGAGCGCTCTATAAAGGACAATTCACAGCGCTCTTTGTAGAATACTCCACATTAATGACGGAACTCGAAGAGCAAATCACACATCTATCGCGCAAAATTATAGAGAGTGAAAAAGCAATAGAAATTTGGATCGAAAAGCACTGCCAATTTTGACATCCTCCTCGCCCTAAAGGACGAGGATTCCTGTGCTTAAAGCGCAGGGTAGTACTTCCATAAACTCAAAGTTTGGGTTCATAGTCCCAATATCACTTTTTTGCGAGGATCCATTGTGTATCGGGAGGCATACATTTTCCACCCATACAGCGCTGAAAATTATAAAATGGACTCATAGCAATTGCTGGAATCTCAAAAATATCAGCAATTCCAGGGACTTTTCTCTCATCACTTTGCGAATAGGCCGTCATATGGGCTGCACCAACATGCACCACAAACTTTTGTGAATGATGCTCGCGTTTTATTATTTTTTGAGCAAGATAGTTAAAACCATGCATTCTACTCCAGCAAGAATCAGAATTAATATACAAGGTATTTTCTATTCTCATTTTATCGGCAAGTGGATCATCTAAAGCGACTATTCGAATTTGATTTGCCTTTGCTGCTCGTAACATATTATCATTATAAAGCATGTTAAACTTTTTTATTTCATCTATTCTTTTTTTAATATTTTTTGGAAAATCACTTCCTTTTCCATATATATAATCATCTAATTCTTTTTGATCTTTAATAAAAAAAAATTCTGTAAAAATAGTACGTACACCAAGCTCATGCA
This sequence comes from Chlamydiales bacterium, assembly GCA_022601475.1. Classification (GTDB taxonomy): domain Bacteria; phylum Chlamydiota; class Chlamydiia; order Chlamydiales; family JAAKFR01; genus JAJACO01. The sequence continues at coordinate 5,995 of JAJACO010000160.1, read as the reverse complement.
AAAAATTCATATTTTCTGTTAAAAATGATTTAGTGAATTCTTCTTCGTGATTTTCTCCAAGAACAAAACCTCTATTAGTCTCGAAAATCTCACTCAACATTTGATTTGTCAAGTCATTGACTGGAGTATTTAATCGATTCTCTTTGGGTATTTTATTTTGATATTTTTCAGAATTTAGGCGCTCACAGGATTTATGACCCCATTCTGATCGAGAACTAAGAGGACTTAATGATGAGCGTAAAGGAAAATATTCTTTAATAAGAGAAGCTGTAGTAGTAAATCTAAAACCTGATAAAAAATTTTTTAGACACTCGGCTATTTTTATCACTATACTCCTGATCCCAAGCTCACTCAGACGTACTTCGTGCACATGACCCATAAATGACACGGAATTATAAATTTTATTTTTTAAATCTTCTTTATCTGAAAATCCGTCAGATTGTGAGTGAATAACCTCAGCAACTAATTGCTGCAAAGGCAATCTATTTGATTTTTCATTACTTTGAACAAACATCCCGCTCGGACAACGTGCAATATAAGTTTTGGGATCAATACTTGAAACAAACGAAAGCAGATTATTACAACTCATTATCTATCCATTTTTTTACATTAAGGATTTAATTTTAACAGAGTGTATATTAAACAAATAGATTAATTTTTTTTAATAAAAATACTGAACGGACCATCTTCTGAAGAAGAGGTCGTTCAGTATATTTTATTTTGTTGGGAAAAAAGCTTACGCGCGGATGCCTGCACCCGGCTGCGGTGGTGGAGCTTGTGGTGGTGGCTTTGGCATTGTATCCACTGTAGGCTCACGTCCTTCGCAGATATCGCGACATACAGTTCTCCACTTCTCTACGGTCTCGACATAAAGAGGAGCAAAAGCACGCAATAAGGAAGGAACTGCATAAGCCATATCAATAACGCAATGAAGAAGAATCAATTCTTCTTTTACAGCAACACCTACGCCGCCGCCAGCCATTTGACCGCCTAGCATAGAACCTTCGAGTAGTTTTTCGTAAAGCTTAACTCTAACCTTATCATCCTTCGGCAAGCCATCTAGAAGAGGTGAATAGACATAAAGTCTATCGGAATTAGGTTCGTAAGTAAGGTGCATCGAAAATTCATCATCGATACCCAAAATACAAGTGTTGTTCTCGTCGTAGACAAGTCCTTCAAGCCCAAGCTCTTTTCCAAAATCTTTTAAATTTTCTTTGGCGTTTTCAAACGACATGGTAAATCCTTTCTAGTAAATACACATACAAAATATATAGAGTCGTTATAGCACACCGGTTTTTTTTCCAACATGTTTTTATTGCATAAGACAACAAAGAAAGGGTATGGATAGGGAATGAAAGAAAATTTTGAAAATAGTCGAGGATTTCCCAATCCATTTGGAACCTCTAAACACCCTAAGGGCATCAATTTTGCCCTCTTTTCAAAGCACGCGACACACGTCTCTCTTTGTCTTTTTAAACCTGGTCGCTCAACTCCATGTTGCGAAATCCCCTTGGATCCCAAAATCAATAAGTCAGGCTATGTTTGGCACGTATTTGTCTACGCACTTCCTTCCAACTATGAGTATGGCTACAGAGTGGACGGTCCATACGATCCGCCACAAGGGCATTATTTTGATAATCGAATCACCCTTTTAGACCCTTATGCAAAAAAAATTGCAAGTCCCTCCGACTGGGGATCGAGCGCCCCTATCGATCTATCCCCTGTTCATAAAGGGATTGTCTACCCCTTAGAGCCCTTTCATTGGGAGACAGACACTCATCCAAATATTCCACTCAAAGAGCTTATTATTTATGAAATGCATGTGCGTGGATTTACACAAGATCCTTCGAGCAAGGTAAAGAATAGGGGTACCTTTTTGGGAATGATCGAAAAAATTCCCTATCTCAAATCTTTGGGTGTCAATGCTGTTGAGCTATTGCCGTTGTATGAGTTTAATGAAAAAAATAACCCCTTTACCAATCCTGATAGTGGCGAGCCGCTTTATAACTACTGGGGTTATTCCACCATTAACTTTTTTTCTCCCATGAATAGGTATGGGGTCAAAAATAGCATTAATGAGTTCAAACAGCTTGTAAAAGCTCTGCATGCCGAAGGAATCGAGGTGATTTTAGATGTTGTCTATAACCATACAGCTGAGGGTAACGAGGAGGGACCTGCCCAGTCCTTTAAAGGGTTAGAAAACTCCACCTATTATATGCTAGCTCCCAATGGAGAATATTATAATTTTTCCGGCTGCGGAAATACCGTCAATTGCAACCACCCCGTTGTGCGAGATTTTATCCGTGACAGCTTACGCTACTGGGTCACAGAAATGCATGTGGATGGATTTAGATTTGACCTCGCTTCTATTCTCGTGCGCTCTCAAGATGGAGTTCCTCTTAAAAATCCACCTTTAATCGAGGCAATTTCACTCGACCCCATTCTTGCAAATACAAAATTGATCGCAGAAGCGTGGGATGCGGGAGGACTGTACCAAGTGGGAAGTTTTCCAGGTCTTGGCATCTGGGCTGAGTGGAACGGAAAATACCGAGATGAGGTGCGTCAATTTATTAAAGGGACCGATGGAAGCGTGGGAGATTTTGCCTCCCGTCTTAGTGGCTCAGAAGATCTTTATGGAGAGAGGTCTCTTCCCAGCAATAGCATTAACTTTATTACTTCTCACGATGGATTTTCGCTTGCAGACCTCGTTTCTTATAACGACAAACACAATCTATCCAATGGAGAAGAAAATCGTGATGGCGATAACAATAATGAAAGTTGGAATTGTGGCGAAGAGGGTTTGAGCGACAATCCTCACGTGCTCGCCTTACGTGAAAGACAAAGAAAAAATTTTCATGTTGCACTCATGGTCTCTCAAGGAGTGCCCATGCTTTTAATGGGAGATGAATACGGACATTCAAAACTTGGCAATAATAATACGTGGGGACACGATTCAAGACTCAACTGGTTTCAGTGGGATACGCTCGAAGAACAGGCAGATTTTTTTCGATTTTATACCAAAATGATTCAATTTCGAAAAAACCACCCCGTTCTAACAAGATCTCGGTTTCTGGGGCCCAAAGACGTGACATGGCACGGAGTTGAAACCGGGAATCCTGATTGGTCGGAGCACTGCCGTCTGATAGCCTTTTCACTTCCCGATACACTCGACCACTCAACGCTTTATATCGCTTTCAATGCGTCATTTAAAGAGCTCACCATTCAACTCCCAAATCATAAAAGTGGGTGGTACCGGTATGTAGATACAAGCAAACCCTCACCAAAAGACATTGTAGATAAACAAAAAGCGAAGCGAGTGCAAACTGAAAAAATCAAAATCGCCTCTCACTCCGCCATTATCTTAATTAGCGAATCGCTACCTCATCCGCACTAATTGTTGATCCAATTTTAGAATAGGGAAACGCTTTTTTAATGATTTTTTCTGCATCATATCCCATTTTTGCCAGTTCTTCAGCCTTAGATGGTGCCATCTGAAGGTTTTTTAAAGGCTTAGAATCTTTTACAGACTCCACAACCATAAACCGACTTCTCTCAACAGCTTTATAAATTCCATTTTCTCTAAAACAAACACCATAGCCACAATATCCCGACTCATCGGCAGAGATATCCCAAGGAGCTGATTTCCGCTTATTTGCTAAAATTTTATTATAAATATCTGTACGTGCTGCGATCACTAAAGCTGTCATCGCTTCGCTGCTTAAGGCGTGATCGTGTTTAATTGCAAGAGTGGAATGTAAATAATCTTCAACTCGCACTTCATTGACAATTGTAATCTTATTATCGCGCACATGATAGACAGAAAGAGAACCTTTGCATTGAATACCATTTACATAAAGGCGTGTATCCGCAGTGAGTGGAACAATCTCAATTTGATAAACATCTGGGTATTCCTCTCCCCAACGGAGCCCGTCTTGCAAAGCGTGCACAACAAAACGTTTGCCTGCAGAACCGTGACTTAAAGTCCTATTAGTGTCTTTCTGAACTACCCGAAACTTGCCCTTAGCTTCTAGAAAAGCTGAAGAAGCGTTTTTTTCGAGTAACACTCGAATGCTTGGCCCCTCGGGGGCTTGTTTTGTCTCTGTTTTAGCAAAAACAGAAGCTGTACTCATTGTGAATAACCATCCACAAACAAAAAGTGTACGTAATTTCATAGTGATTTTCCCTTAAAATAAACTTGTCTTTTTCTTGTTTAGATGTTGGTAAGCTTTTTCAGAGGCCATGCGTCCTCGAGGCGTTCGCTTGATAAACCCCTTAAGAATCAAAAAAGGCTCATACACCTCTTCAATTGTTTGTCGCTCTTCGCCAAGAGCGACAGCAAGAGTATTGAGACCAACAGGCCCTCCGTCATAATGGTCGATCAAAACCGCGAGCAGCTTTTTGTCCATTTCATCAAGCCCCTGCTCATCAATAGCCAACATGGACAGAGCTTCATTCACAACTTTTTTGTTAACTAAATTACCCGAGCGCATTTGAGCATAATCGCGCACCCAACGGAGTAAATTATTCGCAATGCGCGGGGTCCCTCGTGCTCGATTCGCTATTTCAATCAATCCTTCTTGATCAATTGTAAGATTTAAAATACGGCTCGATCGACTAAGAATTTTTTTTAAAACCTCTGGAGTATAATAATCTAAGCGACAACTAAGCAAAAACCGCGATCGCATAGGTGCTGTTAATAATCCGCTCCGAGTCGTCGCTCCAACAAGGGTAAATTTATTGAGCGTCACTTGTACAGAGCGCGCATTTGGACCACTATCGATCATCAGGTCGAGCACAAAATCTTCCATCGCCGGATAGAGGTATTCCTCAACAACGCGGCTCATTCTGTGGATTTCATCGATAAAAAGAACATCGCCCTGCTGAAGATTGGTTAAAATACCCGCTAAATCTCCAGGTTTGTCTAGCATTGGACCCGAGGTGACTACAAGAGAGCGCTCCATTGTTTTTGAGATAATCCCCGCCAAAGTTGTTTTTCCAAGACCCGGTGGCCCCGATAACAAACAGTGTCCTAGAGATTCCCCTCTTAGCTTTGCAGCTCCCATAAAAACATTTAATCTCTCACGAACGTCCTCTTGCCCCACAAAATCATCAAGAGATTGAGGACGAAGAGGAACCTCAAAGGAATGATCCTCTTTAACTAAAGTCGATTCTGTAAAGCTATCTTTTTCCTCTTGCATACTCACAAACAACACTAGCAAAAAAGGGAATCAAACGCTATATCTATTTAAAGACTTTGCAACCTGGAGATTAAGATGAGCATCAAAGAAGACGCATGGATCCGCCAAATGGCACAACAACAAAAAATGATAGAACCTTTCGTCGATGGACAGGTTAAATCTTCTCAAGAAGGCAAAAGACTTGTAAGCTATGGCCTCTCTAGCTACGGATATGACATCCGCGTCTCTGAGGAGTTTAAGGTTTTTACAAATGTGTATAACTCCGTTGTTGATCCAAAAAACTTCACTGAAGACGCCTTTGTTGATATTTACGCGAGTGAATGCATCATTCCTCCCAATTCCTTTGCATTGGCCAGAAGCATTGAATACTTCCGCATCCCCCGCAACATCCTCACACTGTGTTTAGGAAAATCCACCTATGCTCGTTGTGGAATCATCGTTAACGTCACTCCCTTCGAACCTGATTGGGAAGGACATGTCACAATCGAAATCTCTAACACAACACCCCTTCCAGCTAAAATTTATGCGAATGAAGGCATCGCTCAAGTGATTTTCTTTGAAGCGGCTCAGATGTGCGAGATTTCTTACGCGGAACGAGAAGGAAAATACCAAAGACAAGAGGGCATTACAGTTCCCTTTGTCTAAACATAATCACTCTAAACTTTTTAATGAGCTGGTTGTCAAATCTTGGTGGATGATTTTGTTTTTCTTCCTCTGCTTTTTTTGTTATGATCAAGCTGTTAAAAAAAAAAATCAAGAAGAGCATCAACTGCGCACTAAATTAAATACTCTTAATC
>JAJACO010000016.1 GCA_022601475.1 Chlamydiales bacterium | reverse complement strand
TATTGATTGCGCAAATTTTTTTCAACCCTGATTTAAAAAACATAATTTCAGAGAAAGAACTGATAAAATTGATCAAGGAGACTAAGCAATCTAAAGAATCAGAAACAATTAATCTACAAAAACTTATAGTGAAAAAAGGTTTTTCAGCCTGCATTGCCGATTGTTTCTTTGATGAAGCGGATATTTTTCAGAATGTAAATTTGAGTGGAATCACCTTTGTTCAGTGTACTTTTGAGTGGGTGCGTTGTAGTCAGTTGAAACTTGATACTGTTACATTTCAGTCGTGTGACTTACGGAATGTTTCTTTTATGCAATCAGAATTAAAAAACTGTCTGTTTAGCAACTGTAAGGTTCAGGAATCTATGTTTGTAGGTTCTCAATTGGATGAAGTGACTTTTGAGAAAAGTAGTCTTACAGGCAGTAGCTTTGAAGATACTTCGATTAAAGAGAGCCTTTTTTGCAATATCGATATGGCAGGGACGCATTTTTTACAAGCCTCCATTGAGCATACTCAGATTGAAATGAGTGATTTAGAGGATTGTGTATTCTTTGGAACTTTAAATGACTTCCAGATTGACGATGAGTCAGCAAAGACTGCTGTTGTCACACGCTTGGCAACAGCAATGCTAATAGATCCTAATAATCCGGGTATTTCTCTGCCAAAAGTCTATCTAAAACTTGCTCAGACTGCTCATATGATTCCACTTCGTATTTCATCTATTCCCCCAAAGGTAGTTGCTGAAACAACGGCATTAGAAGTAGAAAAGGCTCTAAAAGAGATAAATAGCGATCTCCCAATTCCGCAACAGCTTCTTAATATAATACTTGAAAATAGTGAGTTAGAGTCCTTTAAAGTTTTAGAAAAGGCAAGAGTATTAGCTTCAGAAGTTGAATCTTTTTTCTTGCCGGGTAGTAATGAAGATATTCCTCCAAAAATATATGGCAAGGAAATAGAAAAAGGTACGCAGTGGGAGGGGGACTATAGACGTGTTCTACTTGAACTTGGAATGATTGGCCAGAGTATGAAAAAAGGCATCCCATTAATGGGTGTATGCCGTGGAATGCAGATCACCAATGTTTACTTTGGAGCGCAACTTTTACAATATGTTCCAGGCCATAAGGGCATGCAAAAAATACATTTATCGAGTCAGCAGGGTCACAGTTTATACGCTCAAGCAATGAAAAAACCGATACTAAGTCCATCTTATCATCATCAAGCAGTACCTATATCTAAGGCTGCTGTACAACATATTGAGATATCATCGGTGTATGGAGACATCGTCAAAGCATCAGAGATAAAGTATTCCAGCGCAGCTCCCATGATTTTATTACAATTTCATCCCGAATTTCATCATGCACCCACAGCTCGCTTAATAGAACGTGAGTTAGCCGATCTTGGTATTGAGATCTTAATGTCAGAAAAGAATGAAATCTTTTGGAAAATTTTCTCAGATAGCGCGAAGGTCTACCGTATTAAAAAGGTCTGCCTGTCAATCATAAAGTCTAAGGTTTCGAAGATAAAGCCAATCATCACATCCATTAGATAATCTGAGCTTCTGGTTTTAGTTATTAAAAATAAGATGTTTAGATTGAACTGATCTACTAACAGGATAGGCAGGATCCGCCTAGCGGCGGGCAAGATAGGCAGTGAGGATTATATAGTAGATTATGAAGAAACTGCGTTTGCCTGAAAGGCAATAGTGAGCAAAGAGGATTCTTCTTCTGAAAAAGGACTCCTTTCAAGAGAAATCCAAACAAATTCCCTTTGTCAGAAGAAGAATCTTCTTTGCTCATGATGTCGCATAAGCGACATCAACGCAGTTTCACACTTTGTCGTACAAGACTTGAGATTAAAAAATCATTTTATTTTGCCTATCCTGCCCGCCGTTAGGCGGATTGTGCCCATCATGTTAGTAGAATTATCTTGAAAAGAGATTGCATAAAAAAGAATTTATTGAGATCAAAAGGTTACGAGGCTTTACAGGAGTATAATATGGGTAAGCATCTTTTCCATCTTTTATCTACAAAACCACAAGCGATAAAAAAGGGGGGAACTCGCTTAAAAGTCACAAGCAGCAACTTTAAGATTTTAGAAGGGATGGCTCTTTATCGAGTGGTTTTAAAAAAGAATGGAGTGCGTGAGCCTCATTGGCACCCAAATGCCGATGAACTGGGGTACTGTTTAGCAGGATCAGCCATGGTGACACTCGTTGCAAATGGGGGATTAAGAGAAACATTTTGTGTCTCTCAAGGAGAGATGTTTTATATTCCCGCAGGTTTTTTTCATCATATCGAAAATATTGGTGCGACCGAATGTGAATTTTTACTCGCTTTTTCTCATCACGATCCATTTGATTTTGGTGTGTCCGCTGCGATGGGCTGCATGTCGGATGCAGTATTGGGCAATACATGGGGGTTAAAAGCGTCGCATTTTGCAAAATTGAAACGGTCAGCAAAAAACACGCTCATTGGTGTGAACAAAGCGGGCATTCATGTTCCAGAAAATGCTTTTTTCCCAAATCCTTATAAGTTCGATTTGGAAGGATCAAACTTTCAGCTTGATAAGGAAGAGGGAAGTGTGAAAGTAGCGCGTAAAAATGTCTGGCCTATTCTCAAAACTCTTTCGATGTACTCTCTTAAACTCACCGATCAGGGAATGCGCGAACCACATTGGCATCCTTTGACAGCAGAGTTGGGTTATGTGCAGGAAGGAGAGGCTAGGATGACCGTTTTAAGCCCTAATGGAGATGTGGACACCTACAGGCTAAAAAAAGGAGACCTTTATTTTGTTCCAAAGGCGTATCCACACCATATTGAAAATATTGGAAAAAATGAGCTTCATGTTCTTATTTTCTTTGACCAAACCACACCGGGCGATATTAGCTTTTCAGCAGGAGTCAAAGCTTATTCAAATGCGGTATTAGGAGCTTCGTTTGAAACTAGCTCTACTTTCTTTAAGAAGTTGCCTGCTTACACTAAAGATTTGCTGGTGGTATCGAGAGTGAATCCTGTGGATTAGCTTTTGAGAGGGAAGTTAGCTTTAAGTGCCTCTAGGACAATTGGCTCGAGCTCTTCGGGTTTTTGTGGCACTTTCACGAGGATTTTTTTGCTGATTTTATTTTTACCGTGCATTTGCTCAGCGTATAGGACAACTTTAGTCAGTTTTAGTAAAGAAAACTGGTTTTGTGCAGCAAAAAGGCGCACTCTCCCAATGGCATGGAGCCAAGCCACTTGGGGTGGAGCTGTTCCAAATCGATCTTTGATTTCTGCAATCAACTCATCAATTGCGGTTGCACTTTCACAATCTCCTAGCCGTTGGTACATTTCCATGCGTAAATTGGGTTCGTTGACGTATTCATCGGGCAGTCTAGCATCATAGGGGAAATCAATTTTAACCTCATGATAGAAGAGGGGAGTTTCTTTTTTCTGTAATGCACTGACCGTTTTTTTGAGCAGTTTGCAGTAGAGTTGAAATCCAATAGCTGCTACATGGCCCGACTGCTCTGTTCCTAAGATATTGCCCGCTCCTCTAATTTCTAGGTCGTGCATGGCAATTTTCATTCCCCCGCCATGTCCAGCGGACTGTGTTAAGGCTGAGAGTCTTTTTCGAGAGATCTCACTGAGCTCACGGGTGCTCGGAACTAAAAAGTAGCAGTACGCTTTGCGATTCCATCGTCCCACTCGTCCTCGCATTTGATAGAGCTCGGCAAGTCCAAAGCGGTCGGATCGATCGATGAGGATTGTATTGGCATTGGGAATGTCAATGCCATTTTCAATGATAGAGGTGGCCACTAAGATGTCAGCTTGGCCCGATTTAAAAGCATGAAACACGCTGTCGAGTTCAGAGGCACTCATCTGTCCATGCCCCACCACGATGCGTGCTGTGGGGATGAGTTGTTGGAGTTTATCTGCCGCTTGAAAGATGGAGTCGACACGATTATGAATGAAATACACTTGTCCATCGCGGGCAAGCTCGCGCAGGAGGGTGTTTTTAATGAGATCTTCAGAGTAGGTGCAAACAACCGATTGGATAGGAAGGCGATCTTCGGGAGGAGTGTTGATCACCGAAAGAGAGCGAGCGCCCACAAGCGACATATAAAGGGTGCGGGGGATGGGTGTCGCTGTGAGAGTGAGGCAATCCACCTCGCTGCGGATTTTTTTGAGATGCTCTTTAGCGCGTACGCCAAAGCGTTGCTCTTCATCGATGATCACAAGCCCCAAGTTTTTAAACTGCACATCCTTGCTCACTAGGCGGTGTGTGCCTACGACAATATCTACAGAGCCTTGTTCAAGCTCTTCTAAGGTGCGCTTTGACTCTTTGGGTTTGATAAAACGCGAGAGAACTCCCACTTTAAGCGGGTAGTTTGCCATGCGCGCAGAAAATGTTTCGTAATGCTGCATGGCAAGAACAGTTGTAGGGACAAGAATAGCCACTTGTTTGCCCCCATCTACAACCGCTTTAAAAGCCGCTCGCATAGCCACTTCTGTTTTTCCATATCCCACATCTCCGCAAATTAGACGATCCATAGAGAGATCTGAACACATATCTTTTTGGATGTGGTTGATCGCAAGCATTTGGTCGGGTGTTTCTTGATAGGGAAACTCCTCTCCAAATTGTGTGACAAGATCGCTATTTTCTGGGTAATTAAAACCTCCCTTTACCACTCTTTGTGCTTGAAGCTTTAAGAGATCTGAGGCGTAACCCACGATCGCTTTTTCTGTACGCTCGCGCGCTTTTTTCCATCGACTAGTCCCGAGAGTGTGTAGCTCGGGTTTGATTTCAGACGAGCCTATGTATTTGGAGACGAGATTGGCTTGTTCCATGGGGACATACAGCCTGCCTCCTTGGGCGTACTCAAGGAGCATGAATTCTGTCTCAACTCCCAAGTGGTTTTGACGTCTCTCAATGCCGATATACCGTCCAATTCCATTATTCATGTGCACAACGGCCTCTCCTGGAGTGGGAGAGAGCACTTCGTGCGAGGGGGTGTGATAGTGTGTTCTTTGCTTTTGACGGCGCACTTTGTAGCGGTGAGTGATCTCCGTCATGGGAATGAGGGCAAATGAGGGCTGCATTAAATAAAATCCGGAAGAGAGATACCCTTTTTCAACAGCGGCATTGAGAGATTCAATACGTGGCAGCAGGGAGTTTTTTTCAGACTCATTTTGGCAAATAAACTGAACAGACAGATCGGGTGTTTGACAGAGCATCTCAAAAAGATCATCGGCAGAAAATTCTTCAAGAAGATGTCCTGGAGGGCAAAAAGAAGCAAACACGGGTAAGAAAGGATGGCGCCATCTGTGAGCGATAAAGGTTTGAGAGAACGCTTCAAATTGTGTTTTAAGAGAGGCTCTGTCGAGCAGTTGCACCTCGGAGATTTGTTCAAGAGGTGTTTCGGAAAAGTAGATTTTTTGCAAAGGAGCTAGCTTCTCTAAGAGTTGTTCAAAAGAGGAGAAGGTGCGAGAGGTGCTGCCCATCATTTGCTTTAGAGCAACGTATTTATCTTCTAATTTGGCCACTTCATCAAAAATCACCAGCGTGTTTTTGTCGAGGTAATCAAAAAGGGTGGCAAGCTCCTCACTTGCGGTCAACAGTTCGAGCTCTTCGCCTGGTGTCACCACAATCTGTTCCACTTTTTCTACAGAGGTTTGGCTGATTGGATCGTATTTGCGGATGGAGGCGATCTCATCATCCCAAAATTCAATACGAAACGGGTCGGGGGAGTTGACGGGGTAAAGATCAATAATGCCCCCACGCACAGCAAACTCTCCTTTGTCCGCTGCCACCGTACAACGATGATATCCCATTTCGGCAAGCACGTGAGGAAGCTCTTCAAAGGGCACCTCAGTGTTTGATTTAAGGATCAGGTGCATGTTTTTTAGCTTTTTAGGAGGCAAAAGCTTTTGGAGGACAGCTTGGAGAGTGGTGAAGATCACCTGAGGCTTTTGACTCTCTTGAATTTCTCGTAGAATGTGGTACCGCTCTCCGACCACATCGGGGCTTGGAGGAATTTCTTCCGAGGGGAGTGTTTCCCAGGCGGGAAATTCTAGGGGAGTTGTTTCTCCAAAGTAAGCGAGATCGTCAAAGAGTTTGCTTTCGCGCAAATCTCCAGACAAGATGACCACATGCTTACCCGTCATTTGTTGGGCAAGTGTAATTAAAAGCGCTTTGGGGCTATTCCAAAGCTCTTCGAGCACAAAGTCATCGCCTGCACCGATCTTACTTTTAAATTCTTCGAGTTTTGAGTGGTTTAAGTAGAGGTCTGTTCGAGCCATATTTTTGCGTGTTGAAGAGCGTTTGGAATATTTTCAAGTTGTGTGCCGCCACCTTGTGCCGCATCTGCTTTTCCTCCCCCTTTTCCGCCAAGCAGGGGAGTGATTTCTTTGATCAAATCACCCGCTTTGATCCCTTTGCTTACAAGGTCTGGGGAGACGCGCACCAAAACAGCGCACCGCTCTTGCTGTTTTCCTATGAGGCAGAGCACAAGAGAGGGTATTTTTTTCATGATCAGATCGGCGCACTCTTTGAGCTCTTTGGCATCTAAGGTGGCCGCATGTGCTAATAGAGGGATTGTGTGCACTTGCGTCACATGTTCGGTTAAATTTTCTATCTCAACAGCGAGTAACTGCCTTTTTAGAGCCGTCAGCTGATTGGAGAGCTTTTTATTTTCTTCTTTGGATTGCTCAACAGCCGTTTGCAAATCAGATTTTTCTTGGCGCGCAAAGCGCTCTGCTTCATTCCCTGTGACAGCCTCGATGCGACGCACCCCTGCAGCAATGCTCCCTTCTTTGAGAATGCGAAAATAGCCAATTGTGCCCAACATTTGCGTGTGAGTCCCTCCACAAAGCTCTTTTGAGTAGTCAATATCTACAACGCGCACCTGAGAGCCATATTTTTCTCCAAAAAACTGGATAATGTCTTTCCGTTTTTGCGCTTCTACAAAACTTAATTCATAAATGTGCACAGGAACGTTTTCGCAGATTTTTGCATTGATCAAATCTTCGATTTTTTCAAGCTCTTCAGGTAAGAGTGCCTTGTGGTGGCTAAAATCAAACCTTAAGCGCGACGGCTCCACAACAGATCCCGCCTGCTTGATGTGATGACCTAAAACCTCTCTTAAAGCCCAGTGCAAAAGGTGGGTGGCTGTATGGTTGTTGGCAATGCTCTGCCGTCTGTCGACATTGACAGAGGCGGTGAGTTTGTCACCGATTTTTAAAGCTCCTTTTGTGATCACACCTGTATGTGCAATGACATCTGTGTAGGGAGATGAGCAATCGATCACATCAAATCGCACCTGCTCAGCAGAAAGGATCCCCTGATCTCCCACTTGTCCCCCTTTTTCGGCATAAAAAGGGGTTTGATCTAATAGAACGACTCCCTCTTCTCCCTCATGTAGAGCAACGACCTCTTTTCCACTTTTAATCAAACCCACAACAATAGCTTCACTTGTGAGCTGGTTATAGCCCAAAAAGTGACAAGGAGCTTGTTTTCCGTAGATAGATTCTTCTATAACCTGATCTGTCGCTTTACGCGCACCTTTTGATTTTAGTTTTGCCTCATGCTCTAAATCTTCAAAGCGATTGATGTCGACACCTAAATGCGCATCTTTAGCTAAAAGCAAAATCTCTTCTAGGGGGAGTCCATAGGTGTCCTTTAGCTTAAAAGCATCATCTCCGGAGATCTGTCTCCCTTTTTGAGCCGTCTCCATAATTTGATTAAGAAGGCTACCTCCCCGTTTGAGCGTGCGCAAAAAGTTTTCCTCCTCGAGTGTCACAATCTCACAAATGCGCTCTTGAGAAGCTTTAAGCTCGGTAAAATCTCCTCCCATCATCTCGATGAGCGAGGGGACAATGCGCGTTAAAAAAGGCTTATCTAAGCCCAACTGCCTTCCGTACCGCACAGCGCGCCTGAGCACTTTACGCAGCACATATCCTCGCTCAATATTGCTCGGCTGCACACCATCAGCGATTGCAAAAGCTAAAGACCTTGTGTGATCGGCAATCACCCGAAAAGCCGCAGCCCCCGGATCTTTGGGGTCGTATCTCTTGCCGCTTATCTTTTCAACCTGTCCGATCAGCGCTCTTAAAATATCTGTTTCAAAGAGTGAATCCACCCCCATTTTGAGAGAGATAATGCGTTCAAGACCCGCTCCTGTGTCTACAGATTGCTGAGGAAGAGCGCGCAATTCGCCCGATGGATCGCGGTTGTACTCCATAAAAACTAGATTCCAAAATTCTAAAAAGCGCTCTCCTTCAATGTCCTCAGCAGGGCTTCTAGCTTCTCCAAAATGAGCTCCCCGATCAAAATAGAGCTCAGAACAAGGGCCGCAAGGGCCCGTGTCGCCCATTGCCCAAAAATTATCTTTCTCTCCCATCCGAACAATACGCTCTTCGGGGACATACGCTTTCCAAAGCTCAAAAGACTCTTCATCTTCATGAAAAACAGTCGCCCACAGATCTTTAGGATCAAATCCAAAAACCTCGAGAGTCACCTCCCACGCGAAGGCGATCGCTTGTTTTTTGAAATAATCGCCAAAAGAGAAGTTACCCATCATCTCAAAAAAAGTGAGATGACGGCTTGTGTGTCCTACATTTTCAAGATCGTTGTGCTTTCCTCCCACCCGAATGCATTTTTGTGAGGAGGTGGCAGTAGAATACTCGCGCACACTCTTGCCTAAAAACACATCTTTAAACTGGTTCATTCCCGCATTGATAAACAAAAGAGAGGGATCTTCGTGAGGGATAACGGGAGAGGAGGGGACGATAGTGTGCCCTTTCTCTTTAAAAAATTGTAAAAACTTTCTGCGAATTTCTTGACTGAGCATAAAAGAGAAGCTGGTTAGTAATATAGATGAAATTTATCCCATATCTGGAGTTAAATCTCAACCTTCCTCACGGATCTCACGGGCTCAGTGGTGATTTATGAGACCGTTGTATAACTCAAGCTCGATGTCATTTTGGAATCTTTTCTCCCTATTTGAGAGATCTCGAGCGTTGTTTACATGATTCAACACACCCGCTAATTGCTTTTATTGCTAGATCTTCGGTACACTTGCAGCTCGTTTAATCTCTCCAAGTAAGGAAATAACAGATGGATGCTAAAGGGTTTGATCAAGAGACACAAAAAACGTTTTTAAAAATTGCAAACGCAATCAGACAACTCTCGATGGATGCTGTACAAAAAGCAAACTCTGGCCATCCAGGACTTCCCCTTGGCTGCGCAGAAATTGGGGCGTATCTCTATGGGCATGCGCTACAGCATAATCCAAAAAATTCCAAATGGGTTGGGCGGGATCGCTTAGTGCTTTCTGCAGGCCACGGTTCTATGTGGCTTTACTCTTGTCTCCATCTAGCGGGCTTTGATCTCTCAATTGATGAGATCAAAAATTTTCGTCAACTGCACTCTAAAACACCCGGTCACCCAGAATATGGAGAGACAGACGGAGTAGAAGCCACAACAGGTCCATTGGGGCAAGGAACCGGCAATGCTGTTGGAATGGCCTTAGGACTTAAGCTTTTGGGAAAAAAATTCAATACTGAAGAGCACGTTTTATTTGATAACAAAGTCTTTTGTCTTTGCAGCGATGGAGACATGATGGAGGGCATTAGCCACGAGGTGGGCGCCCTTGCAGGACACCTTAAGCTCAATAATCTCATTTTTATTTATGATGCCAACCACATTTGTTTAGATGGCCCGCTCTCGGAATGCGCATCAGAAGATGTGATGGCACGCTTTAAGGCGTATGGATGGGATGTGCATGAGGTGGACCCCTATAACTTTGAGAAACTACACCAAACAGTCTCGCAAGCAAGGGAGAATCAAACAAAACCAGTCTTTATTTTAGCGCACACACTCATTGGCAAAGGTTCGCCTAACAAAGAAAATACCCATAAAGCGCACGGAGCGCCCCTTGGACCCGAAGAGGTGGCGGCAACAAAAGTTGCATTGAATCTCCCCGAAGACGCCTTCTATGTGCCCAAAGCTGTATATACTTTTTTTGAAAACAAGCTTGCAGAAGATAAAAAACGAGAAGAGAAGTGGCAGGAGATTTTTAGACTGTGGGCCAAAACAAACCCTCAGCTTAAAGAGCAATACGATCAAATGCTAGCTCATCAGCTCCCCGAAGATCTCGAGCAAAAGCTGTGGGATCTTGAAATTGAAGGAGCTGTCGCTGGTCGCAAAGCTTCGCAAACTACCCTTAACCTTTTAGGGGAGTTGCTTCCAGATCTTTATGGAGGCTCTGCAGACCTCTCTTGCTCCGATCTTACAATGCTCAAAAACTTCCCCATTGTAACCCCTGGCCACTTTGAGGGGCGCAACATTAAATATGGCGTGCGAGAATTTGGAATGAGTACAATAGCTAACGGACTTGCACTCACGCAAATGATCACACCCTATATCGGCACATTTCTTACCTTTTCAGACTATATGCGCAATGCGATTCGTCTAGCTAGTCTCTCTAAACTACATGTAATCTACCAGTTTACGCACGATTCCATCTTTTTGGGAGAAGATGGACCCACCCACCAACCGGTGGAACACTATGCCGCTCTGCGTGCGATCCCCAATCTTCACGTTATTCGACCAGCGGATACAAACGAAGTAAAAATGGCGTGGCTAGCTGCGCTCACCTATAAATGCCCGACAGCTATTTTGCTCTCACGTCAAAGCCTACCTCCTTTAGAGCAAACCAAAGTGCCTTTTAAAGAAGGCGTGGGGCGAGGTGGCTACATCGTCAAAAAAGAGCAGCAAAAACCTGACTACACTCTTTTTGCAACAGGCTCAGAGCTTAACCTTGCGCTTGGTGTGGCAGAGGAACTTGTGAAAAGAGGTAAAGATGTGCGGGTGGTTTCTATGCCGTGCTGGGAGATCTTTGAGCAGCAAGAGGAGGCGTACCGCACTTCGATCACAAAAGGAGATTTAGGTACGCGTGTGAGTATTGAAGCGGGTGTGGACTTGGGTTGGCACAAGTACATTGGGAGTGAAGGTATCGCGATATGCCTGGAGAGCTTTGGTGCCTCAGCTCCAGCTAGCGCTCTTACAGAAGAATACGGCTTTGCTATCGATCCGATTTTGGAGAGAATCTTAGGCAACTAAAGCTTCAAATAGTGTGAGATCGTTGCATAACTCAAGCCTGGTATCGTTTCGGAACCTTTTTGCCCCATTTGAGAGATCTCT